>CAZUGT010000298.1:0-5508 GCA_964620095.1 uncultured Rhodospirillaceae bacterium
CTTGTTCATGATGACCATGCCGGCGCCACCACCCAGGGCGACGTCGGTGTGGTATTTCGTGACCTCGTAGAGCCGGTAGGGCTGAAATGCCGTCCAAGCGATGAACGTACCCTTGACCAAACCGCGACTCACGTTCTGATAAATCTTTGGCGTGATCATGGACACGGGCGTTGCGCCCAGGGCGCCAACGGTTGCGAGCCGTATCGGCCCGGTTGAGCCGATTTTCATCCCCTTCAGATCTTCCAGGGATTTGACGGGAGAATTGGTGTGGAGCGCGTTCGGCGCGAACGAGAAGGCCGCCAGGAGTTTGATGTCCTGATACTCGTCGGAAATCAGCCCCCGTTCATACAGCCGCCACATGGCCCGGGATCCGACGGACGACGTCTCGAACAGGAGGGGCAGCGCGACGACGTTGGATTTCTTGAACTTGCCGGGGACAAATCCCTGCAGGCTCCACCCGATTTGGGCCACATTGGTCTTCACGCGATCGAACAGGTTCTGGTGGCTCGCCAGCACCCGGCCGGCGACCAACTCGACATCCAGCGTCCCCTTGGAGTCGGCCGTGACCTTCTTGACCCACGGACCGAATATCTGGACGTTGAGGTGCGCTTTCGGCGGCGAGGGCGAAGCAAACTTGAGCTTCATGGGCTCGGCGGCTGCCGGTGCAGCGAGAACAGCGAGCGCAAGCGCTCCGATAAATCCTGCATTTTTCATCTGAATTTCCTCCCTGGATATTGAATTTTAGCACATGGCATTATTGATTTTGCATTTGGACGAATACGTTATTCGGTCTGCATACGATTGAGATATCGCTCAACCCGACCTGACGGCGTAATTCTAGGGCACCCCCGCACCATTTGAGAAATTTTTCTTATTGATCAGACAAAATTAATTGATGAACTGGCGTCAGTGCCGAGCGGCGAAGGCTGATTCGGCGGGACCGAGGAGAGGATTTGACCATGGCCACCGAAATACGGCGAATTGTCACCGCGACCGGAGATGACGGGAAAGCGTTCGTTCAGGAGGATGGCCCCGCTTCGGCCGTCATCCAAACATCGGACTTCGTCACCGTGACCAATCTTTGGGTGACCGGCCGCTACCCCGTGCCGGTGGATCACCGGAATGACCTCGGCGAAACCAAGGTTCCGAGGGAGCCCCCCGCCGGTCACGCCATATTCCGCACCGTCGAATTCAGACCCGGCAATCCCCACGACCTGCACATCACCAGGTCCGTGGATTTCGCCATTGTCATGTCGGGCGAGATTCGGCTGGAACTGGAGGACGGATTTGAACTTACCCTGAAGACGGGGGATACGCTGGTGCAGCAGGCGAACATTCACGGCTGGAAAAACACCGGCTCCGAGCCCTGCCTTGTTGCTTTTGTCCTGATGAGCACGGAAGGTTAGGGACGAACCGTCCGTCGGCCGCGGCGCCGGACGGAAACCATATCCCGCCGGTTGGGGAGAGACACGACATTGGCCAAAAAGCCTGAGCAAAACGGGGCCCTGCGCCTTGCAGCCGATATCGGCGGCACCTTCACCGATGTCGCCGCGTTCGACGAAACGACGGGCCGGCTTTCGTGGGGAAAGACCTTGTCGACCCCGGCGGCCCTCGTCGACGGCATCAGCGGCGGTGTCGCCAAGGCGGGCCTGGAATACGCCGATGCCTCGCTGTTCCTCCACGGCTCCACCATCGCCGTCAATACGATCCTGGAGCGCACCGGCGCCGACACCGCACTGGTGATCACCGAAGGGTTCCGGGACATCTATGAAATCGGCAGGGTCAACCGGCCGGACGCCTACAATCTTTATTTCAAGAAACATGTGCCGCTGATCGAGCGGGCAAAGCGTTTCGAAGTGCCGGAGCGCATGTACGCCGAGGGAGAGATCCGCACGCCCCTGGACGAGGCGGCGCTTCGGCGGCTCGCCAGGGAACTCGACGGCATCGAAAGCATCGCCGTCCTGTTTCTGCACGCCTATCGAAATCCCGTCCACGAAATCCGGGCGCGCGAAATATTGGAAGAGGAACTCCCCGGTGTCTTCGTAACGGTCTCCCACGAGTTGTCCCAGGAATACCGGGAGTATGAGCGCTGCTCGACCGTGGCGGCAAACGCCTTCATCGGACCCAAGGTGCGCGGTTATGTGGACGGGATCGACAGCCACATCAGGGAAAACGGCTTCGATGGCTCGTTCCTCGTGGTCCAATCCACCGGCGGCCTTTTTGAAGCCGAGCAGGCCCGTTCCGAATGCGTCCGGATGTTGGAGTCGGGCCCGGCGGCGGGGGTCATCGGAACGCGCGCCCTTTGCAATATTCTAGGCCTCGAGGACGCGATTTCCTTCGATATGGGGGGCACCACCGCCAAGTCCGGCGTCATCCATAACGGCGAGGTGCTGACCATCGGCGATACGCTGATAGGCGGTTACGAGCAGGGATTGCCCATCCAGATCGCCATGATGGACATCTTCGAGGTCGGCACCGGCGGCGGCAGCCTCGCCCTCCTGGACGAATCCGGCGCCCTGCATGTGGGGCCGGAAAGCGCCGGCGCGGACCCCGGCCCTGCCTGCTACGGCCTCGGCGGAACCCGGCCGACGGTGACGGATGCCAATCTCGTGCTGGGGCGTTTGGACGCGGACCGCTTCCTGGGCGGCGAGATGAAGCTGGACCGGAATGCCGCCGAAAGGGCCATCGCGACCCAGGTTGCCGAGCCGCTCGGCCTTGACGTTACGGAAGCGGCGGAGGGTATCCTCCGCATTGCCTCTACGGCCATGTCCTATGCGGTCAAGGGCGTTGCCACCGAGCGGGGGCTGGACGCGGCGAGCTTCTCCATGGTGGCCTATGGCGGCGCCGGGCCCTTGCACGCGACCCAGGTCGCCCGCGAGATCGGCATGAAGACCATCATCGTCCCGTTGTCGCCCGGGCACTTCTCGGCCTTCGGCATGCTGTTCTCGGACCTTCGCTACGACTACGTGCGCACCGCGCCGGGCCGGCTGGCGGAAATGGATTTTGGCGAGATGGAGCAAACCTACGGCGAAATGGCCGAACAGGGCCGGGAGGCGATCCGCAGGACCTCCATCGAACCCGAATCGATCGTGATCTCGCGTGCCGCGGACATGCGTTACGTAGGTCAGGAGCACCCGGTGACCGTTCCGCTTGCCGATGAGCTATTTGCCGACGAGGACCGGGACGGCATCAAACGGGAATTCGACAAGGTGCACCTCGAACGCTACGGCACCAACGCGCCCGCCGAGCCCGGGGAGATCGTCAGTCTCAGAAGCTCGATTGTCGGGAAGATGCCGGTTCCCGAACTCCGGGCCTATCCAAACCAGGGCGCCGGCGGCGTCGACCAGGCCGCGGCCGGCAGCCGCCAAATCTACTTCGACAAGGATACGGGCTACCAGGAGACGCCGTCCTTCGACCGCACGCTCTTGAAGCCCGGACACAGGATCGAGGGGCCCGCCGTCGTCGAGGAACATGCGTCGACAACGGTCCTGTTTCCCGGCGACGCCCTGGAGGTGGACGACTATCTCAACCTGATCATCACCGTGGCGGGGTATTCCTCATGACCGACTGGCGGAAGTACCCGGGGACCGATCCGGTGACCACCGAGATCGTCCGCAACGGTGTCCTGGCGGTGACCGAGGAAATGAAGAACAACCTCATGCGGACCGCCTACAACACCATCATCTACGAGGCGCTGGATTTCACCGTCGGCATCTTCACGCCCGAGGGGGAGACCGTCTCCATCGGCATCGGCCTGCCCATGTTCATCCGCGGCATGGCGGAAACGGTCAAAGCCAAGATCAGGCATTTCGGAGTGGACGGCATCAAGCCGGGCGACATCTACGTCACCAATGACGCCTACCTCACCGGCAGCCACCTCAACCACATGACCTTCACCCTGCCGATCTTCGACGACGGCCGGCTGGTGGGGTTCGCCTGCTGCATGGCCCACTGGATCGATATCGGCGGCACCCTCGGCGGGATGACCACGGACATCTATTCCGAAGGCCTGCAGGTGCCGATCCTCAAATACCAGTCGGAGAACGCGGTCAATACGGACCTGGAAGAAATCATCCGCATGAACGTGCGCATTCCGTCCCGGGCCATGGGCGACCTCCGGGCCCAGGTAACGGCGGTCAAGACCGGCGAACGCCGCTTCCTGGAACTCGTGCGGCGCTATGGGTATGACGCCGTTCGCGACAGCATCGCCGCCATCATGGATCACGCCGAGGAGGCGTCCCGGCGCCGCACCCTCTCCATACCGGACGGGGTCTACGAGGCCGAGTCCTTCATGGACGACGACGGGATCGATGTCGGAAAGCAGATCCCCATCCGGGTGAAAGTCATCGTCGAGGGAGACGGGATGACCATCGATCTCTCCCATGTCTCCGAACAGGTGCGCGGCTTCTACAACTCCGGGGTGACCACCGGCCATGCCTGTACGCAGGTGGCCTTCAAGTGCATCGCCTCGCCGACCGACTATCCGATCAACGACGGCGCCTTCCGGAACCTCAAGACCATCGTCCCCATGGGCAAGGTGGTGAGCGCCGTCCGGCCGGCGCCCATGCGCTGGTGGATGACCTTCCCGATGACCGTCGTCGATACGGTCTTCAAGGCGTTGGAGCCCGCCATCCCGGACAGGGTGATCGCCGGGCACCACGCCGACCTCGTGGTGGTGATGTTTCACGGCATAAACCCGCGCACCCGGGAGTTCTTCATCGGCAACTTCGGCCCCCAGGGCGGCGGCTGGGGCGCCAAGCTCACCGAGGACGGCGCCAATGGGGTGGTCTGCATCAACGACGGCGACACGCACAACAACCCCATCGAGCAGGCGGAGACCAAGTCGCCGGTGCTGATCGAAAGCAACAGCCTGATCCGGGACTCGGGCGGGGCCGGCCGGCAGCGGGGCGGGCTCGGCATCGAGCGCGTGGTCCGCGCCCGAAGCGATATCGTCGTCAACACGCAGATCGAACGGATGAACTGCCGCCCCTGGGGGTTGGACGGGGGCGGCGACGCCACCGGCAACACGGTCGCGCTCGAGCTGGACGGCAAATGGAAAGAGGATTTTCCCAACGCCAAGGTATTGACCGCCCAGCTGAAGGGGGGTGAGGCGTTCCGGCTCAGGTCCGGCGGCGGCGGCGGTTTCGGCGACCCGCTGGACCGCCCGGCCCATATGGTCGCCGAGGATGTCCGGCAGGGTTATGTCTCCGTCGACTCCGCGGAACGGAATTACGGCGTCATCGTCGATCCGGAAACGTTTGTCCTGGACGCCGAGGCGACGAAGGCGCTTCGCGGCAAGCGGCGCGGCTAGGGCGGGGTTCGATCGCCGAGTTTGATGTTCACCGAGGCGGCCCCGCCGCCGCAGCAGGGGCAGGACATGTTCGCGAGGATGGTCCGGCGGTCTTCCTCGGATATATCGCTCTTGTCGAGAAGCTCCTGCACCTGGCGGACGAAATTGTCGTGCAGCGAGCCGCCCGTCCGGACCCGGTCGTGCCCTCGATCGTCCCC
>CAZUGT010000299.1:0-1593 GCA_964620095.1 uncultured Rhodospirillaceae bacterium
TCGGGCCTCGGCGGCGGCCATTGCGCTGGCGGCGGCCCTCGCGTGCGGCAGCGCATATGCCGCCGGGGCGCCCGGCAAGGTCGAGATCGGGCAGGGCGAGCCGATCCAGATTCGCGCGCTGCTTTCCGGCTCGGTGGTGAAGGAAATTTCGCCCGTCATCGAAGCCGCCGTCGAATTGGCGGTTGAGCACTTCGGCCCCATTCACGGGCGCCCGGTTTCCGTCCGGACCCTCGACGAAAAGTGCTCGGGCGAGGGCGGGCGCGCGGCGGCCCGGGCCATTGTCGGCGACGCGAAGGTTGTCGGCGTCATCGGGACGCTATGCTCCGGCGCGGCGGTGGAGGCCTCGCCGATCCTCGGCGCGGCCGGCTTTTCGATGATCTCGCCGGCCAACACCTCGCCCCGGCTCACGTCCGACCTCGCCGGCAATGTGGGCCCGGACTATCACGAAGGTTATTTCCGCGTGGCGAACAACGACCTCGTGACGGCGGGCGTCGTCGCGAAGTTCGGCTACGAGGAGCTCGGGTTGCGCAGGATGGCGACGGTCCACGACGGCGACGCCTATACCAGCGCGCTCGCCAACGCGTTCGCCGCCGCGTTCCGCGGGCATGGCGGTATTGTTCCGACCGTAGCCCAGGTCGCCAAGGGGCAGACCGACATGTCCGCCGTTCTCGCCGAGCTGGGCGCCGCCCGCCCCGAGGGCGTGTTGCTCCCGCTCTTTCCGGCGGAAGCCGGGCCGCTGATCCGGCAGGCGGCCGGGTTCGACGGCTTGAAAGGCGTAAGGATGATCGGAGGCGACGCCCTGTCGACAAGAACCATACTCGCCTTGCCCGAGGCCGAGGGGTTCTACTTCACGGGTCCCGATCCGGGCGACGCCGGCAACGTCAACCAGGCGACGGACAGGAGCGCGGCCGACGTGCTCAAAGCGATTGAAACCGCCTTGGGCAGACCGCCGGCATCGGGATTCTGGACTCACGGCTATGACGCCACGACGTTGCTGCTGTCCGCGATCAAGCAGGTTGCGGTGCCCGGTGACGGGACGCTCTCCATCGACCGCCGGGCGCTCCGCGATGCGCTGGCCGGAACCGCGGGCTTTCGGGGCCTGCTCGGCACTCTGGCTTGCGATGAATTCGGAGACTGCGGCACCGGCCGCAGCGTGGTCCATTTCCACGCGGATTCCGGCGTGGCGGACCCGTTGCGTCTGCCGGTCGTGTACGAAGGCACACCCGGTCTCCACGCGCCCAGGCGGTAACGGCCGCATCCGCGAGCGCCTCGCGGTCGAGTCCCTCCGGACCCGGCCAAAAACGCGATCTTCCGCCCGGCGGACTCCGGCGCACCCCCAGAGCCGATCATGGTTTGCCGGAATCCCTTTGCGATGCCGGCAATCCATGTGAATCGGCTCTACACTATTGAAATAGATCGGATTCACATGTTTTGACGAAACCACGGCGTGGTTCCGTCAAAACATGACCCGATCTAGAGCCGATCTAGCCCGCATTTCTCACCAGGGTCATGGCGTCTGCCGGCCAAGTCTGGTACATCGACGCCCTCCTGACGCTCTCAGTTCCGGGGTAGAGATGACACTCAACATTCGAC
>CAZUGT010000300.1:0-15064 GCA_964620095.1 uncultured Rhodospirillaceae bacterium
GCCGGGGTGATCCGGGAGGAAGGGGGGTGGGTGGACAGGACCATCGCCCGGCTGACGGCCCCGATCCGCTGGCGCCGGACGGACCGGCTGGAGGGGTCCGGGGTCCAGGCCACCGTGGCGCGGGCGGAGGTCCGGGTGAAGGCCGGAAATTTCGCCGCCGCCGTCGGGGAGCTGGAAACCCTGGACGGGCCGGCGCGCGCCGCCGCGGCGGATTGGATCGAGGCGGCGCGCCGCCACACCCAGGTCAAGGCGGTCCTCGCCGGCCTGCGGACAGCGGCCATTTCCCGGCTTTCCGATACCGGCAAATAGCCGATGTTCAGGACTCTCTGGTTTCTCATATTGATCGGCGCCGTGGCGTGGGGGGCCGCGCTGGTCGCCGATACGCCGAGTTCGGTCAGGCTCGAGTGGCTGGGATACCGGGTCGACACCTCCATCGGGGTGTTGTTCGCCGCGGTCCTGACGCTGGCGGTCGGATTCGCGGCCTTCTGGCGGCTGTGGTCGGCGTTCCGGACCGCCCCCCGGAAGATCGGCCGCGCGCGGCAGGACAGCCGGCGCCGGCGCGGCTACAAGGCCCTGACCCAGGGGATGGTCGCGGTGGCGGCCGGCGATGCCGTCGAGGCGCGGCGCCAGGCCCGCCGGGCCGAGCGGCTGCTGGGAGAGCCGCCGCTGACCATGCTGCTGTCGGCGCAGGCGGCCCAATTGTCGGGTGACGACGCGGCGGCCCACAAGTTCTTCGAGGCCATGTCCGAACAGAAGGAGACCCGCTATCTCGGTCTCCGGGGACAGCTCAACCAGGCCATGCAGGAGGGAGATTCCGAAAGCGCCATCGAGCTCGCCGAGCAGGCGGTGGAGCTCAAACCCAAGACCGATGCCGTCACCGAGACCCTGTTCGATCTTCAGGTGAAGGAAAGCAAGTGGTCGGATGCGGAGGCGACGGTCCGCAAGTCGGTGAAGAACAAGACCATCGACGCCGACGTGGGGCGCCGCCGCCGCGCCGTGCTGACCCATGGCCAGAGCGTCGCCGCCGAGGACGAGGGCAAGCTGGACGAGGCGCTGCAACTGGCCAAGCGGGCCAACAATCTGGCGCCCCGCTTCGTTCCCGCCGCGGTCCGCTATGCGCGGCTGCTGAACGGCGCCGGCAAGCGCCGCCGCGCCGCGTCGATCATCGAGGAAACCTGGGTGGTCAACCCCCACCCGGACCTGGTGACGGTGATGGAGGGCCTGAGCGACAGCGACAACGCCCAGGAAAAGATGCGGCTTCTGGAGCGGCTCGCCGGGAACAACAAGGATCACCCCGAGAGCCACCTGGCGCTGGCCCGGGCGGCCCTCAACAGCGGCATGTACAAGGAAGCCAGGGAGCATCTGGACGCGGTCTCCGGCGACGAGCCCTCGGCCAGGATCTGCCGCTACATGGCGGAACTCGAGGAGGCCGAGGGCGTCAGCCCGGACGCCGCCCGCGATTGGCTGCGCCGGATGGCCGTCGCCGATCCCGACCCGGCGTGGGTCTGCGACAATTGCGGCAACGTGGTCGCCGAGTGGGATGCGGTCTGCGGCCGGTGCGAGCAGTTCGACAGCCTGGAATGGGCCACGCCGCCCAGGGTGACGGCCTACGCGGCGGCGGACGAGTTTCATCACGGCGAGACCATCGAGCCCGAGGCGGCGCCGGAGGAAGAGCCCGGCGAACCGTCGCCGGAAGAGCCGGGCGAAGAGCCCGCGGCCGCGCCCGCGGAAGAGGACGAGGACAAACCCACCGCCAATTAGCCGGGGCCGATCGTCGGCGGCGCATTTGTCGTAAGGCGTGGATCACCGGGTCAAGCCCGGTGATGACGGCTGGAGGGCGCCCCAAATGGAGTACGTCATGGCCGGGCGCCACTGGACCGGCTTTGCCGGGCCAACCGGCAAAGTGGCCCGGCCATCCACGAGCTTCCATCTCCTCCCGAAGAAAGGGGGAGGGGAGCTTGCTGTGTGATTCCCTCCTTGCCGCGCGCGCATCGCCCGTCCCGCGCGACCCAATCCGCGCTGGAAAAAAGACGGCGGGCGGTATATTACCAGCCGGTCCGGAGATGGGCCGCCTTAGCTCAGCTGGTAGAGCATCGCATTCGTAATGCGAGGGTCGGGTGTTCAAGTCACCCAGGCGGCACCACCTTCACAGATCAACTGGAGCGAAATTCGGGAAGTATCGATAGATGCTGATATACTTCTGCGCCTCCGTATCCGGAATCTCGCCAAGTTCTGGGGCCTCACCCTCTGCAAGTGGCATCTGTTCTTCGAGACTTCGAATTTCTTTCAGGGTCAAGCGTGGAATTAAGACTTGAAAAGGATCTTCAGACGGCGTGTAGAACGGCAGGCGACCGAACTCGCATTGTTCAAATAACCCCCGTTGCCCTTCGTCAAACAGAATTCCCCCGACCGTCAGCATTTTCGAGCTGTCCTGATACTGGATGTTCAGTAGCTGTTGGTAGGCATAAATTTGCTGTTCCGGCAGGCCCGCGTTTCGCTCATTAAGGACTGTGCGAATTTCGCCATTTATCATCTTTCGGAATACTTCGGCGGTTCCCCATTTATCTAGTTCTTGATCCGTCAATGAATGCGGAACTCGCTTCGGATCGAATTTGCGTTTGAGCCGGTTGATACGAGCATTTGGATCCGTGGGTGATGTTTGCCATGGATTAGCGCTCACGGTCACTATCAGTACGCTACCACTAACGGCACTAGATACTACGTGCCTTATGTCATCGAACATTTCCACCGAGAGTGTGCCGTCGTAGTCAAGCCAAACAACGCTTCTAAGGCTTAGGTCAACTTTGTGCAGTTCTGTGCCGGTCTTTCCGAATAGGATTTCAATCGTGGAGTATGGTTTGTTGGCTTCAAACCGGCTCGCATCTTCCTTCTCAGCTTCGATGCTTATCATCTTTTTGATGCCGAGGGTTTTGTGGAATTGGATAAAGTCGGTGAAGTAAACGGAGCCAAGGCCCACGTATTGGTAGCTCTCGATAGCTGCAAACCGTAGTCTCCGCAGCAAATCTGCAATCATCCATCTCTGCGCTTGCTTGGCCGGTCTGAGCCTGTAATCGATGGTCCTATAAGATCCTGTCACTTGATCAATCCTCGACCAACCGGCTGTAGGTTAGGTCAAAACAATATTCGCCCACAGCTTTGGCCGAGCTGACCTTTAGCTCATTCTTGAGGGCATTGACTTGCGATTCTTGACGCCTGAACGGGATGCCCACTGTAGGTGGTGGTGGATTCTTCGGTGGCGCTGGCTCCGAAAACTCAGCTTCAGCAGCGACGCTATTTATATTGATCTCGCGAGTCTGAGAAATCGCTTGGTTTAGGTGCCTATCCTCCTCTTCGGCTTCGTTTTCTCGATCAAGGCGATTCAAAAAATCGATGACTGGCCTCATCGCGATGATCATCTGCTGACGCGTAGCTTGATATAAGTCCGATTCCTCTTCCACGCTTGTTTTGGATGTGTTCCATGGCAGCAAATCTGAATCTTCACTGTCGAGGAAAACGTAGCCCCTAAATCGAGCGAACTGATTGTGATATTTGGGGGCTACCGTTTGTGTATCGCTGGTCATTCCCCATCCAGTGAGGGGTGACTGGTCTGCGCTTAGTACCGTTCGACCATTGCAGATGATGGTCCACCCAGCATCTTTTGGTGACGAAACGCCAACTCCTACGACAATACGTCGATGAACGTTCTTTTTCTCTTTCTTTTGAATCGTATCTGTCTTGCTAAATGGGCTAAGGCCCGCTCCGCCCAATACTTTCCACGGGTTTGATTGAAGTGCGTGGCCATTCACTAAAACAGTGAGACCTCCTTCAATACTCTCCTTGTGAGCATTTTCAGTTCGGGTGCTGAGATGGTTGACAAAATGATCCAATGCGAACTGCCGAGCGACAGCTTCATATAGATTCCACACGGCAATTTTGGTGCCTGTTTCTGCCTCTGCCCAATCCCGATTTTTTTCAACTTCTTTGAATTTGAAGTTCCAGGATTCCTTTTCGAGCCACTCGCCAACATCCTCCTCCAGCAGGAAACGTTCTGTACGGGTAGTCGATTCTACCGAAAAATTTCTGCCCAGCTTCAAGAGCGCCCTCTTCATACCGATCCCGAACCGACCGATAGAATGCGGGGTTTCATCTGCCTCCTTCGGTCGGCCAAATCGGAACGCATAATTCTGAGCTAGTGGTATGTCGATACCACCGCAATTGTCTTCAATCTCAAATTTGTCATCGCTAACGCGAAGCTTAATTTCCAGCCCTGTAAAATCTGGTTGGTCTGCACCCCTCAAACGAGCGGCCCCATCGACACAGTTGTCGACCAAATCAGAGATGGCATCGTGCAAACTGACGTCTCGAGTGAGCATCTCGGCAAATAGTTCTTTTGACGGGGTGCCGAGGACAGTGTCTTCAGGAATAGCGGTTTGATCAGCCATACTTTCTACCCGTTTTGGTCGATTGAATATTAGTGTATACGACTAGATTATAACCTGCCAACGGATAGTGGTTTGTCGTTAGAGTGTCAGCGGTCTGACAACCGGCCAAAAACTTCTTAGCTTGCAATTTTCTTCCATCCTGACCTGACTCGTGAGTTTATCGTGAGAAAGTGCTTCAGAGAAGGAAGGCGTATATGCTCGCCAGAACTGACCACACCAAACTTCTAGAGATTCCAAAATACGACCGAATTGCGGTTTACCTTTTTCGTGAACTGACTGGCGGAATGACGAAAGAAAATTTGCAGGAGGAAATACATTTCGATTTGGACGCCGTGCGAGCAGCCATGGACAAAGCGGTGGCAGATGACGTGATAGATAAGGCAGTGAAAAACATAGCCGACATCAAATACACATACGATGCTCGCCGACAGCTACCGGCCGAAATCGAGCAAGTTTGGCCAATTACTTGGCTTCAGAATGGAAAGGGGCTGTACAAATTTCGACGAACGAAGCGCAAGAATATTATCGACTTTCCCGCATGTCTCGATGAAGAACCCGACTTGGAAACCATCGTCGATCAGACCCCGACTTTCATCTCCGCTCTGCTTGGACACGATGAACAGGCCGTCTTCACTCGGGTTCGTAACGCAGGACTCATAAGTCAGTTTCTCGGATTTCAGGCGATTCCGATTCAAGGCCACCATCGTACGACCGTAAGCTATGGACAAATTGAAGTCGACGAAGTGCAGGCAGGCTTGCAGGGCGAGATAAGAACAATCGTGCCCATCTCCGGAAAAGGCGGACAGGATAAGTTGTCCTGGTCGCAGGCACTGAACTTGAATACCTATGGCTCCGAAAAAGCGCCGATGCCTGGGTTGGCTATAAGGAGCCTTGGGTTGTGGCGCGACAATCTAAATACCATCTGGATTGTCGAATTCACACCACATACCGACATCGACGAAATCGAGATTGAGAGCGTCCGGCGGTTTACGTTCCGCTGAGACGGTCTGCCTCTATCTCGGTCTGTTTTCGCTTCTTTGCGCCGCTTTTTTTGTCTCGACGGCCAATTGGGTTATCGATACCCCAATAATTCGCTGCAGTGGACAGATCCATTCTCAGCAATTCGGGTTGGACAAGTTCGAGAATTTGATTCGGATGCCGACGTTTTACCCCGAGAGCCTTAACGATCTCTCCCGCTACCGCCTCTGCTAAGGGCGGTGGGACAGAATTGCCAATCTGGCGCGCCCCATGCCACTTGGTTTCGTGAAACCTAAACCAGTCAGGAAAACCGTGGAGACGCGCCATTTCCCTCACCGTAACGCACCTCGGTTTCTCGTAATGAATGGGCCGTGGGCTGGTGAATGCACCGCGGGCCGAGTCTGTTCCAGCACGCAAGGTGTTCGATACTCCGTCCGCTGGCAATTTGAAAAACCGAGAAATTGGTTCCACAGATCCTGGTTCGGTCTCCGCAAACCGCCTTCGCGAAATATCGGTGTGTTTGGTCCTCGAGCTTGAGGTTAAGACTCCACGGTTCCAGTTTCTAACATATCCAAATTGCCAAGCGTCGTTTGAAAGGCAGCGTAAGGCTCTCGCGTATTCGCTAGGTTCTCCCCAATTCTCGGTATCTACTTCGTCTGTCTCCAGAAGTTCCCCAAACTCCTCCGCTTCGGGGAGGTCGCCGAGAGCGTCTCGGCACGACGGTCCAGAGGGAAATCCCCCGTTTGTCGATCCGGAGGGGCTAAACAAGGCGGGCGGATAATCAGGAACTCTTTTGCCACGCTTTGCACCGAGCAAAAATAATCTTTGGCGGTCCTGAGGGACACCGTAGGCGGCGGCGTTTAGAACCTGCCAGTTCTTTCGAACTGCGTAGCCGATCGATTCGAATTCCTCGATTAGTTCTTCAAGAAATTTGCTATGTTTTCCGACCGTAAGGCCTTTGACGTTCTCGAAGACGAAATAGCTGGCGTCGAGTTCGCAGACCAACCTTACGAACTCTAAGACCAGTTGGTTTCGTGGATCGTCGAGTGCGCGTTTTCCAATTAGCGAAAACCCTTGGCAGGGGGCTCCACCGAATACAACGTCAACTGTCCTGCGACGCAATTGCGCGGCGTTACGAATTTCTTCACCCGCAAGACCGACTACAGATTTTGGTATGACCGTGCAATTTGGGAAATTAAATTTATGGGTTGCTGCGTGCACTGGGTCGATTTCGACAGCAGCGACAACGTCGAACCCGGCCTGTTCGAAACCTAAGCTCAAGCCGCCTGCGCCTGAAAACAAGTCTATGCCGATGGGTCGGCCCAAATACAAATCCTCGCTCGAGAACGTATCCAATCCTCGGTACGTAGCAGTTTAGTGCTTCGGACGGCCCGTATCTAGCTATCTTCGAGAAACTTAACGAGACTCTCGATAACCTTCTCCCATTCGCGAAGTTCGCATTGCCAGATGACCTTTGTAGCCCAGTCCAGCATTGCCAACTCTCTCAGATTTCGTGCGTCTCGCTTCTTGTTTGCGGCAATTTTTGGAGCCCAGTAGTCCAGTCTGCTTTTCGGTAAATTGCCCCATTTGCAGCGGTGTCCGTGCCAAAAACAACCGTTCACGAAGATAGCCTTACGGCGGCTCGGAAATACGATGTCGGGAGAACCCGGGAGATCTCGACGGTGCAATCGGTATCGGTAGCCTCGTCGATGAAGCGCTTTTCGAACTAGTAGCTCCGGCGCAGTATCCTTGCTCTGGACGCTTGCCATAATCTTGCTTCGAACTTCGTTGGAGACTTTATCCACCGTTTGCCCCTTCTCATTGAACGGGATTGATTCGACCTAAGACTCCATCAACTTCGTCTTTAGTATCGGGACAGAATTAAGAAATATGGCGTTCATACGCATGATGTGGCCAACACCATCTCAATCGTTCTACGCCAGTGACGTTTGAAAAAGAAGCAATAACAATTGGTTGTGTCAGCCGGGGCAAAGTCGTCTAAAGCTGTCAAACGAGATAATAGACGCCGGAAGCTTATTCGTAATGCGAGGGTCGGGTGTTCAAGTCACCCAGGCGGCACCATTTCCCCTTTTGTTCGCCGCAAACGAAAGCGGCGGCCCGGAGGCCGCCGCTTCGACGCGGAACGATTTCTTCGGCTTCAGCTACATCTTGTCGGGATCGAGTTTGCTGAACACTTCGGTCCAAAGCGCTTCGGCGAATTTGTCGACATCGTCACCGATGCGGGCGTGAATTTTGTCCCATTTCGCGACATTCTTCAGGTGGGCCTGAATGATCGCTTCGGGATTCTTGACGCCTTCCTTGGCCGCGACCTGGGCGATGATGCCGGGCTCTTTCGCCTTGTGCGCCTCGAGGGACGAGAGAATATCGTCGCCGGCCTTCACGATCGTGATGCCGCGTTTCGGCGCTTCGCGCCGGACCATCTTGTCTTCCGCCATATACCCCTTGATGGTGGTGTTGGCGATCAGCCGAGGCGCATGCTTGAGAATGGCCGCTCGTTCGGACCGTTTGAGGCCGTTCCAGACCGACCGGTTGATGACCATTGCCGAAGGGGTCGGCTGAATCGCAAGCGGCGCGTCCAGCACGTGCTTGGAGATATCCCAAAGACCGAAAGACTGAATCCAGCTGGATGGGCCGGCGATGCAGTCCAGATTTCCGCGCTGCATGGCCTGAACGGCCTTGGAGGGCGGTCCGCCCACCGGTACGGCGCCCAGGCTCTTGATATAGCGGCCAAGCGCGCCGACCACGCGAATTTTCCGGCCCTTGACGTCGGCCGCCGATTTTACCGGCTCCCGGCATAGAAGGTTGAAGCTGGTGGCGGCGTAATTCGCGATGAAGAGCGTTTTGTTTTTTTCGAAGTCCGCCTTACAGGCGGGGCAGTTCAGGTGATAGGTCTCCGCGACGGCGCCCGCCATGGCGACCGGGCTTTCCGACGCGTTGACGAGATCGTAGACCACGTTGGCGGAGCGCAGCGCCTTTCGGGTGAAAGCGGGAATCACCGGCCCCCCGGCATCCGCCACCCGATTGCCGATGCCGGCCAGGGTCTGCCGTCCGCCGAAGAGTTGCGCGCCGGCGATCAATTTCCAGGTGATCGATCCGTTGGTTTCCTTCTCGATCGCCTTCAGATACGGCGCCACGCCTTCGACGATGACGACATTTTTCGGGCCGTTCCAGGACCCATAGGTAAGTTCGCCGGCCGTGGCCGCCGACGCCGAGATCAAGATACCCGCGGCGGCCGCGAGCAGACCGGTATTTGAATATTTCATTTCTAACCTTCCCCGATTTGTTGGTGTTCCAGTTGCCGAATTTACTGTCCGGGCGTCATCTTGGTTGACGTCTTTCCGGAGCCTGTGATTTGCCGGCAGGCTTTCCGGGAGTCTAATCGGACCAGTTTAATTGGCAAGGTTGTTGCGGAAAGCCCGCGGAATCGCTATCGGATATGAGCGACTTCGACGCATTCGAACGGTTGTCCAAACCAATGATCTCACTGAAGGCCGGAAAATACCCGGAAGCATTGGGCCGAATACTGATGATCCTCGGCGGCGTCGCCACGATCATGATGATGCTCCACATCGTCGCGGATGTGATTTTGAAGCATACGCTCAATGACCCCATCGACGGGACGACCGAAATCGTCGCCGCATACTATATGGTCGCCTCGGTCTTTCTGCCGCTGGCCTATGTGACGTTTGCCGAAGGCCACCTCATCGTGGAATTGTTTACCAGTAAAATGTCCGGCCGGCCGCTCAGGCTGTTGTCGGCTTTTGCCGGTGCGGTGACGGCTCTCTATCTGCTTTATTTGATCATCTACACGGCGGATGAGGCGATTCTGCGGACCCGGGATGGCGAAGCGTGGGAGACATCCGTCGAGTTGGTGGCCGTTTGGCCGAGCCGCTGGCTGCTGCCGATCGGGATGGCGGCGATGGGTATCGTCGTGATTGCGCAGATCATACGCTGGCTGCGCAGCGATCGTGAGGATGAAATCGGGACCTCCCCCGGTATTTGAAGGCCATGACCTGCAATCGCGTCTCCCCTATCCGGACATCGCCCATCCTGGAGTAACGACATGACCGGACTGCAGATCGGTTTTCTCGGCCTGGGCATGGTTTTGGTGCTCATCGCCGTTCGAATCCCGATCGGCGTTGCGCTCGGCGGCGTCTCCATTCTCGGGATCATGATGTTGCGCGGGCCGGATGTGGCGGTCGGCGTGGTCAAGACGACGGTCTTCGAATTCGCCGCAAGCTGGAATCTCTCGGCCATTCCCATGTTCCTTTTGATGGGCGCCGTCGCGCACCATTCGGGGATCAGTTCGGCTCTGTTCAAATCGGCGCGGTTGTGGCTCGGACGCCTGCCCGGCGGCCTGGCGGTCGCCAGCAATTTTACCTGCGCCGGATTTTCCGCCGCATCGGGATCCAGCCTCGCCACCGCCGCCGCGATGGGGCGCATCGCCATCCCGGAAATGATGAAGCAGGGCTACGACAAGGGCATGGCCGCCGGCGTCGTTGCCGCCGCCGGCACGCTGGGTTCCCTGATTCCGCCCAGCATTCTGATGGTCCTCTTCGGCATATTCGCCGAGGCGTCGATCGCGAAACTCCTGATCGCGGGCATTCTGCCCGGCATTCTGACCGCGGTGGTCTATGCATCGATGATCATCGTGCGGTGCAAGCTTCGGCCCGAACTCGCGCCGGTCGTCGCCGAGAAATACAGCCTGCGTGAAAAATTATCGGCGTCGAGCCAGGTATGGCCCCTTTTCGCCCTGATTATCGGGATTATCGGCGGAATATATGCCGGTATCGTCACCCCGACCGAAGCGGGCGCGTTCGGCGCCTTTTTGTCGTTCGTGCTGGCCTGGACGCAGAAGCGGCTGACCTGGAGGCTTTTCAAGGACAGCGTCAACGAAGCGCTGATCAACACGGCAAAAATATTCTTCATCGCCGTCGGCGCGGTCATGTTGACCCGATTTCTGGCCTTGTCCGGCTTGCCGTTCTTCATGGGACAGATGATCGGCGATTGGGCGCTCGACCCGGTGCTCCTGATCATCGCCATGTCGCTCATTTACGTCCTGCTCGGCATGTTTCTCGACCCGCTGGGCCTCATGCTGCTGACATTGCCGCTTCTGCTGCCGATGTTCGACGCGCTCGGCCTCGATCTCATTTGGCTCGGCGTCCTGGTCATCAAGTTCCTTGAAATCGGGCTCATGACCCCGCCCGTCGGCTTCAACGTCTATATCGTGAAAAGCGTCGTCGGCGATGCGATCCCCCTGGGAACCATCTTCCGGGGAGTCGCGTGGTTCCTGGGTTGCGAGGTGGTGATCGTCGCGCTCCTGGTCTATTTCCCCGAGATTTCGACGTTCCTGCCCCAACTGATGTAGGCCCCCGCGAAACCGGCTCTAGCCGGCGCCGTAGACCTTGGCGCTCTCTTCCTGGCTCACCGGATTGCCCTCCGGGTCGTGAAGCGGGAACGCCTTCAGGGTCTTCATCCAGACGGCGAAGCCGTAGTGGTAGGCGATCAGGACCCCGATCTCCATGATCTCGGCCTCCGACCAGTGCCGCTTGCCTTCGTCGTAGAACTCCCGGTTCACCGCCTTGGGATCGGTGTACATCAGCGCCGAGTATCTGAGCGCCCACTTCTCCGCGTCCGAGAACCGGCCGTCGGTCTCGAAATCGCCGCAGCCCGCCTCGATGGTCTCCTCGGTGAGGCCGGCCTCCCTGGCCATGGTCGAGCGCAGGTTGGCGAAGTAGGGATCGCCGGCGAACCGGGCGAGCCGGATGCGGATGATCTCCTTGAGCTTGTGGTCCACATTGCCCTCGGCGTGGGAGGCCCAGAACGCATCCCACACCGCCTGGGCGTGGCTCGGCGCATGGGCCATGATCCGCAGCAGCAGCGGGTCCGGCGCCCGCAGGCTCTCGGCCTGCTCGAGCATCCTGGCGAGCGCCTTGTTTTCCTCGAGGTCCTCGACGGGAACCGGATCGATCACTGGCATGTTCGTGTTTCCCGGTCTACTCGGCGGCCTCGCCCGGCGCCAGGTCCTTGGCCCGCTGCATGGCGCCCTTGGTATGGGACATGGGCGTATCGCCGTAGATCTCGCGGCTCTCCTCCTGGCTCACCAGCCGCCCGTCGGGGGCGAACATGGGGTAGAAGCCGAGGGTGCCGAAGAACGTGTGATAGCCGATGTTGAACGCGATATAGGCGCCGAGCTCGACGATCTCCTCGGTCGAGAAGTGTTCGCGCAGTTCCGCGTAGAACGCCTCGTCGATCTTCTCCGGATGCCGGTCCATGTATTCGGAATAGCGCAGCGCCGCCTTCTCGCGCGCGCTGAACTTGCCGGAGGCCTCGTAGTTGTCGATGCCCTCGTCGAGCAGTTCCTCGGTCAGTCCATTCCCCTTCGCCGAAGCGGATCGGACGTTTCCTCAATAATTGCAGTCGGCCGCCCGCGACAGCTGGACGCGGATGATTTCCTTGAGATTGTGGTCCACCTTGCCGGTGGAGAACAGCGTGCCCCAGGCGATGTACATGGCCTTCGCGAGGTCCGGGTTGTGACCCATCATGGCGTGGAACGCCGGGTCCGGCGCCCGGTTGCGAAGCGCCTTCTTGATGAACGGGCCGAGTTTGCCTTTCCCGAGCTCGTCCAGATCCATTAGCGAAATATTGGGCATGGTCTGGTTCCTTGTTGAAACCGGTTGAATTCGATCCTCGAACAAGCGGTCGCGTCCGGTCCTAGAATTACCGTCCCGGGCCCGCTTTTTCCAACGGATTCGAACATTCCGGGGGGTGCGTGGCGGATGGTTCCGCCCGGTCCAATATGCGGAGCATTCCGCCCGGCTCAATGTGGCGGACAATTCCGCCCGGTCCAATATGCGGACAATTCCGCCCGGCTCAATGTGGCCGATGGTTCCGTTACACGATCCCATCGGCGCGGAACGTCTCGATCTCGTCTACCCCGTAGCCGAACTCGGCCAGCACCGCATCCGTATCGGCGCCGTATTCGGGCGCGCTCTTGACCATCCGCTGGCCGGTGCGGCCGAGATGGATGGGTTGGCCCACCAGGCCGATCTCGCCGAGGCCGGGCGACGCCACGGTCTGGCGCACGCCCAACGCCTCGACGCAGGGGTCCGCGAAGGTCCTGTCGAGGGTGTTGATGGGCCCGGACGGCACGCCGACGTCGTTCATGGCGGCGACCCATTCGTCGGCGGTCCGGGTTTCGGTCCTGGCCTCGATCAGCGGGTTGAGTTCGTCCCGGTTCTCGAAACGCGCCCTGGCGGTGGCGAAGCGCTCGTCGTCGATCAGTTCCTCGGCGCCCAGCGCCTTGCAGAACTTCTCCCACATGGTGGCCATGGGCGCGAGGAGCACGTGCCCGTCCGAGGTCCGAAAAGCGTTGGTCGGCGCGTTGGTCGGGTGGTTGTTGCCCGCCTGGCCCGGCACGTCGCCGTTCATGGTGTAGCGCGCGGCCTGGAAATCGAGCAGGAAGATGCAGGCCTCCATCAGGGTGGTCTGCACCCACTGGCCTTCGCCGGACCGCTCCCGCTCGAACAGCGCCAGCATGATGCCGTTGGCCAACAGGGTGCCGGCCATCATGTCGGAGATGGCCGCGCCCGAGCGCACCGGCCCCTGGCCCGGATGGCCGGTCACCGACATGTGCCCGCCCATCGCCTGGACGACCGGGTCGAGGCCGGCCCGCTTGGCGTACGGTCCCTCCTGGCCGAAGGCCGAGATGCTGCCATAGACGATCCGGGGGTTGACCGCCTTGATGCTTTCATAGTCGACGCCGAGGCGCGCCTTCACGTCCGGGCGGTAATTCTCGACGATGACGTCGGCGCTCTCGGCCATCTTCTTGAACACCCGGACGCCCCCGTCCGACTTGAGGTTGAGGGTCATGCTCCGCTTGTTGCGGTGCAGGTTCTGGAAGTCCGGCGAGTGGCGGGTGGAAAAATCCTTGCCCCCGCCCAATCCCGGCGGCTCGATCTTGATCACGTTGGCGCCCCAGTCGGCCATCTGGCGCCCGGCGGTGGGCCCGGCCCGGGCGAGGGTCATCTCCAGAACGGTGATGTCCTTCAGGACATCGGATGCGGGCTGAAACGGCATTCGGCGGTCCTCCCCGGCGGAATTCTTCTCAGCCTAGTTCCGCCGCGCCCGGATGAAAACCGTTTCGACTTCGAAGCATCCGGCGTTTTCGCGGAACTGCGATTGCGCGGCAGTCGCAAGACGGAATTCCCGGGATCGATGCGCCAATTGCAAGTCGTTATCTCTGGCCAATGGCCGAAGGTCCGTGCCATTGTGGTGCCCGGACATCGACGGGCCGGTCGGCCCGGCAGAACCGCGAGGGGAGCTCCATGCAGGGCGACAAAAAGGTCATCGAGTACCTCAACAAGGTGCTCAAGAACGAACTGACGGCGATCAACCAATATTTCCTGCATTCGCGGATGCTGAAGGATTGGGGGCTGCACCGGCTGGCCCGCCATGAATACGAAGAATCCATCGACGAGATGAAGCACGCCGACATGATCATCGAGCGGATCATCTTTCTCGAAGGGCTTCCGAACCTGCAGGACCTCGGCAAGCTCTATATCGGCGAGAACGTCAAGGAAGTGCTCGAATGCGACCTCCGGACCGAGATGGAAGCCATTCCCGATCTCCGCGAAGGCATCGCCATCTGCGAGTCGTCGGCCGACTACGTCACCCGCGACCTGTTTCGCTCGATCCTCGACAACGAGGAAGAACACGTGGACTGGATCGAGACCCAGCTCGGCATGATCGGGAAGATGGGGGTCGAGCATTACATGAATGCCCAGGTGCACGGGGACGACTAGAGCCGATCTAGGCCGCGGCGGCGCCCCTGGTCCGGTCGATCACCGCCTGGGCTTCCTGGACGCACTTGCCGCACTCGGGAATTTCGCCCAAGCGCTCATAGGCCTCGGCGGCCGACGTCACGCCCTCTTCGGCGAGCCGGCTGATCTGACTGTCCGTATAGCCGTGGCACAAGCAAACGTACATCGCGGTCCTCTAGAGCCGATTCACATGTTTTGACGAAACCGCGCCGTGGTTCCGTCAAAACATGACCCGATCTAGGGCCGGTATGGCGACCGCACCCCTTCGCCCTAATATTGGCTTATTGAGAATGATTGTCAATTGCGGAGATGAGCGCGGGGTTAATCCACTCCCCCTCACCCGGCTCCGGCCTTAGAGCCGATCTAGCCGACGGTCTCGGGACCGATCCCCTGGAACACCTGGCGCAGGTCCACCGATGACCGCTCCCCCACATACTCGAAGCAGGTGTCGAGCCACTCCCCGGCGGTCTCCCGGCCGATGTCGAACAGATGGCGCAGGAACGCCCATTCGCCGTTCATTTTCGACGACGCGCCGAGGGGCAGGATGTCCTTGGTGGATTCGATGATGTGCACATTGATGTGCCCGTAGTCGGCGCCCTCCAGCTTACCCTCGGCCAACAGCCGCTGGACGAATTCGATGGCCCGGAGTTCCTTCAGCAACGACGCGTTGAAGGTGATCTCATTGACCCGGTTGAGGATCTCCCGCGCCGATTTCGGTGTCTCGGCCCGCTCGATGGGGTTGATCTGGACAATGGCGATGTCGCAGCCGTGACCCTCGTCGTAGAGCGGGAACAGGGACGG
>CAZUGT010000301.1:0-5660 GCA_964620095.1 uncultured Rhodospirillaceae bacterium
ATCAACGTCTCTCCGATATCCCGGAACACGGGCTGACGCTCGAGGCCATACGAATCGAGCAGAGTCTCACCGCCCCAACCGTCAAGCCGCGCGGCCAGCTTCCACCCCAGATTTCGAATGTCCTCCAACCCGTTGTTGAGACCGAAGCCGCCATAGGGCGGGTGCGAGTGGGCCGCATCACCGGCGATGAATATCCGGCCCTTGCGGTACTCCTCGGCCACCAGAACCCGCAGGTCCCAGAAACCCAGATGATCGAACTCCGCATCGAATTCGAACCCCGCGGCGTCATGAAGCAGCCCGAGAAAATCGTAATTCTCGCGCGTGGTATCCGCGGGGACGGGCGCGTGAAAAAAGAACCCTTCGCCGACGTCGATTCGGCCGAAAAACTGCCAATAGCCGTTCAGTTCCGGCTTCATCACCCGGTAGGTGGACCGCTCCGGGTAACGGGCGAGGCCGTCGTGAAACTCCTTGGAGCGGAAGACCGCGAGAACCATCAACTGGTCGTAGTCGTCGCCGGACCGCCGGATGCCGATCTGGTCGCGCACCGTCGAATGGGCGCCGTCGCAGCCGACCAGATAGTCCGCCGTCAATTCAATGCGCCGGCCGGACGATTCCTCGGTCATGGCCAGCGTGACATCCTCACCATGATCGGCAACGTCTTCGGCCGCCCAACCGAGGCGGAGTTCGACGCCCGGGATGGTCCCGGCCTTGGCGCGCAGCACCTTCTCCATCTCGTACTGAGGCAGCCGGTCGTTATTCTGGAAGTAATACGGGTTGAGGATTTCGCGCATCGGCGGCGCGTACCAGTACTCGCTGCGCAAGTTGCCATAGGCCGTGATGCCGCTCTCCGGATAGCCGGCCGGCATTACCCGGGCGGCACGGATATCGTCGATGATTCCCCAACTGAAGAAATGCTCCAGCGTCCGGGCGGTAAGATTTTGCCCCTTGGGAACATTGTGCATGCCCGTCCGGCGCTCGATGACGATGCAGGACACGCCGCGCAGGCCCAGCTCCACCGCGAGGCCGACGCCGACCGGTCCGCCGCCGACGACAATCACCTGTGTGTCGTTGCTCATCGTCCCACCTTCTTCAGTCGACGGGAATGAGGGCCGCGGCAACCCTTCGTTCCTCGGCCAGCAGGACATTGAAGGTCCGGCAGGCCGCGCCCGTGTCCATCAATTCGGCGACGATGCCGGCGTCCTTCAATCCGTCGCGGATCGACCGGTCGATTGGTTGGGCGCCGGCGCCGCAGCCGATCAGCAGGATTTCGGTTCCCAGGTCCTCGTCGATGACCGGGGCCAGGCTTTCGAGACTGATATCGGAGATGGCGGCGACATCCCATGAAACGGTCCTTTCGATCAGCACCAGCACCGGGCCCGAATAGGCTTCCTCGCCGATACGGAAACCGCCATTGCCGTACCCGTGAATCAGCTGGCGTCCCGCCGGGACCATCGGCGTGATGTCGAGAGACATGACTACTCGCCGGGCTCGGCCTCGGCTTGGGGGGTGCCGCCCGGGGTGTTGTCGGCGGCCTTTTCGGTGCCGCGGTTGACGTTGAGGTACAGCAACAGCGGCACGGCGAGGCAGATCGAGGAATACGTGCCGATAAGCACGCCCCAGATCAAGGCGAACGAGAATCCGCGGATCACCTCACCGCCGAGAATGTAGAGCGACAGCAGCGCCAGCAACGTGGTCACCGAGGTCATGACCGTCCGGGACAAGGTCTCGTTGACGCTCATGTTGAGGAGTTCCACGAGCGACATGGTCTTGTACTTGCGCAAATTCTCGCGCACCCGATCATAAACCACCACCGTATCGTTGATGGAATAGCCGGCGATAGTCAGGATCGCCGCCACGGTGGCCAAATTGAACTCGATCCCGGTGACGGAAAACACGCCGATGGTGGTGATGACGTCGTGAGCCAGCGCAATGATGGCGCCGACGCCGAACTGCCATTCGAACCGGAACCAGATGTAAATGAGAATGCCGGTCATGGCGAACAGCACCGCCAGCACGCCGTCCCGGAACAGTTCCTCGGATACCTGCGGCCCGACGAATTCCGTCCGCCGGTACTCCACATTGGGCCCGAGAGTGCCTTTCACCTTGTCGATGGCGACCTGTTGAGCCCGCTCGTCACCCTCCTGCTTCTGCACCCGGATAAGGATGTCGGTGGGAGAGCCGAATTCCTGGAGCGTCACTTCGCCCAAGCCGAGATTGCCGAGCTGGGAGCGCATCTCGCCGAGCCGTCCGGCCTCGGGCATCCGCACCTCGATCATGATGCCGCCTTCAAAATCGATGCCGAAGTTGAGGCCGCGGGTCATGCCGAGGGCCAGCGAGGCGGCAACAAGAAGCGCCGAAAATATGAAAAACAGCTTCCGCCGGCCGACGAATTTGATCTTGGTGTTGGCGGGGACGAGGCTGAGTTTTTTCATCCGTCCTCTCCCCTACACGACCGGCAGCGCGGCCGGACGCCGCCGCCTGAGCCAGGTCACGATCAACAGCCGGGTCAGCATGATCGCCGTGAACATGGAGGTGACGATTCCGATGGAAAGGGTCACCGCGAACCCCTTGACCGGCCCGGAGCCGAAGAAGAACAGGATCAGCGCCGCGATAAGCGTCGTCAGGTTGGCGTCGATGATCGTGGTGATGGCGCGGCTGTAGCCCGCATTGATGGCCGAGATGGGCGTTCGCCCGGCACGGACCTCTTCCTTGATGCGCTCGAAGATCAGCACGTTGGCATCCACCGCCATGCCGATGGTGAGCACGATCCCGGCAATACCGGGCAGCGTCAGGGTCGCCTGGAAGAGAGACAGCGCGGCGAGAATCAAAATCATATTCGCGGCCAGCGCCACATTGGCGAATACGCCGAACAACCCGTAGACCAGGATCATGAAGACGACCACCGCGATCAGGCCGATGACCGAGGCGACCTTGCCGGCGGCGATCGAGTCCGCGCCCAGGCCGGGACCGACGGTTCGCTCCTCGAGGATGTTCAGCGGTGCCGGCAGGGCGCCGGCCCGCAACAGCAGCGCCAAATCGTTGGCCTCGGTGACGGTGAAGTTGCCGCTGATCTGACCGTTGCCGCCGAGAATGGGTTCCCGGATCACCGGCGCCGAGATCACCTTGCCGTCGAGGACGATGGCGAACGGGCGGCCCACATTGTCCCGAGTGATGTCGCCGAAGCGCTTGCCGCCCAGCGTATCGAAGCGGAAGGTCACCACCGGCTCGTTGGTCTGGGCCGAGAACGAGGCTTGAGAATCCACCAGCCGGTCGCCGCTGACGGCGACCCGGCGGCGCAGCAGATAGGTGCCGCTGGAATTGGGATTAGCGGCATCCGCATCGGGCAGTTCCATACAGCCCGGCGGCACCCGGCCCTGGCCGGCGTCCTGATTTTCGCACAGCAGATGGAATGTCATCTTGGCGGTCCGGCCCAACAGCCGTTTCACCCGCTCCGGGTCTTCGACGCCCGGCAACTGCAATAGAATCCGGCTCTCGCCCTGCCGCTGGATGGTCGGCTCCCGGGTACCGGTTTCGTCGACCCGGCGGCGGACGATTTCGATGGATTGAGCGAGCGCATTGTTCCGCCGCTCGGTGATCGCGTCATCGGTGAGGTTGAGAATGATCCGGGTGCCTTGAGTGTCGACCTCGATGCCGTTGTCGATGTCCCGGATCAGCTGCACGGCCTTTTCGAGGTCGTCCGGATTGCGCACCGTCACGCCGACGCCGAGGCCGCGGACGCCGAGACCCGTATAGCGGATCCCGTCGCGGCGGAGCGACACCCGGACGCCGTCGACGATGGACTCCAGCTGCTCCTTGATGACCACGTCGGTCTCCACCTCCAGAAGCAGGTGCGAACCGCCCTGCAGATCGAGGCCCAGATTGACCTGCTTGTGGGGCAGCCACGTCGGGATGCTCTCGGCGGTGGATTTGTCCATGACGTTGGGCGTGGCGAAAACGAAGCCCAGCGCCACGACGGCAAGAACAAGAATGATCTTCCACTTGGAGAAATAGACCATGGGGTCTTGCGGCCTCTCCCGACTCAGTCGTTAACGCGGCCGGTCAGCGGCGGCCGCCAAACAATCCGCCCAGGAGTCCGCCGCCGCCCTGCTGGCCGCCGGGCCCACCCGGCGCCGGGGCCTGCCCGCCCTGCGGATCGGTCTTGGACACCACGCCGGCGACCATGCCGCGCTGCACCTTCACCTTGATGCCCTCGGCGATCTCGACGGCGATTTCGTGATCGTTCACCACCTTGGTGACGGTCCCCATGATGCCGCCGCCGGTGATCACCTTGTCGCCCCGGCGGATGGCGCCCAGCATTTCGCGGTGCGTCTTGGCTTTCTTTTGCTGCGGCCGGATCAACAGGAAATAAAAGACCGCGAAAATCAAGATCAGCGGGATCAGAGTCGTAAACGTGTCGCCACCTCCGGCGCCCTGCGCATATGCGGGTGAAATGAACATGAAGAAATCTCCCTAGCCCTTTGCGTGCACGGGCGAAATATAGTCCGCCTCGCCGCCGTTGCAAACGCTAAGCGCCTGATTTCCAAGCTCCTTGGCATGCCGTCCCGGCCCCGCCAAATCACGCCTGCGGCGTTGGCCACGGTTCGAGCATCAGGATTGACCGGACAAGCTTTTGTGTTAGTGTCCCGCCGCTTTTCCAAGAGGATCCGTCATGAGCGAGCGTGAGCTCGATTCCCTGCTGACCCGGATTGCCGGCGCGTTGGAGCGCCTGGCGCCAAAACCGGTGCCCGAACACAGCCTGGACGGCGCCGATGCCTTCGTTTGGCGCACCGAGCCCGAACATCTGGAGCCGGTCCATGAGGTCAACCGCATCCCCCTCGAACTGTTGCGCGGCATCGACCGGCAAATCGATATTCTGCTCGACAACACCCGCCGGTTCGCCGCCGGTTATCCGGCCAACAATGCGCTGCTCTGGGGCGCGCGGGGCACCGGCAAGAGCTCACTGGTGAAGGCCGCCCACGCCGCCATCAACGACGAGGCCGACCGGCCGCTGGCGCTGGTCGAAATCCACCGGGAGGACATCCCCACCCTGCCCCGTCTCCTCAACGTGCTGGGCGGCTTCGAGCGGCGATGCATTTTGTTCTGCGACGACCTGTCCTTCGAGAGCGAGGACGCCAAGTTCAAATCCCTGAAGGCGGTCCTCGAAGGCGGTATCGAAGGGCGGCCCGGGAACATCGTCTTTTATGCGACCTCCAACCGGCGACACCTGATGCCCCGGAGCATGATCGAAAACGAACGCTCGGACGCCATCAACCCGGCGGAATCGGTGGAGGAAAAGGTTTCCCTGTCGGACCGGTTCGGCCTGTGGCTCGGTTTCCACCCGGTCAACCAGGACACCTATTTCGCCATCATCGAAGGCTACTGCGAGAATTTCGGCCTCGAAATGGATCCGGACGATCTCCGGGCGCAGGCGCTCGAATGGTCGATGACCCGGGGATCGCGCTCCGGCCGCGTCGCCTGGCAGTTCATCCAGGATTTAGCCGGCCGTCTGGGAAAGACGCTCTAGGGTTTGTACTCAATTGGGGGATTCCATCTGAGGCGAGGATGTGATTCAAGTTTTCCAGTAGTAGGAGGCTTGGATGTCGAGACAGCTTTTCTGGTTGAGTGACGAAGAATGGGATCGGATTGAGCCCTGGTTGCCG
>CAZUGT010000302.1:0-4860 GCA_964620095.1 uncultured Rhodospirillaceae bacterium
ATGGCCGCCGAGATGATCGATTGGCCGGGTTTCGAGGCGCGGCGCAAGGCGGCCGCGGAAACCGGCAGGCTGCTGGGCATCTCCGCCGTGCCGTTCGTCGAGACCCCGGTCGGCGCGCCGTTCGACATGGCGCGGCTGGAATTCGATGCCGACGGCAATACGGTCCTGTTTGCCGGCACCCAGGTCCATGGGCAGGGCCATGAGACCACCTATGCCCAGGTGGTCAGCGACCTTCTCGGCGTGCCGTTCGAGCGCATCCGCCTCGCCGGGGGCGACACCGACCAACTGCCCATCGGCGGGGGCACCCACTCCGACAGGTCCATGCGCATGATCGGGACGATCCTCTATCGCATCTGCGAAAAGGTGGTGGCCGAACTCAAGCCGGTTGCCGGAGAGCTACTGCAATCGGACATTCGCGAACTGGCGTTCGCGGACGGAGTGTTCCGCATCGAGGCCACCGGCCAGGAGGCGGATTTCGCCGACGCCATGGCCCGTTACATCGAGAAGCAGGGCGGCGGCCGGGCGGCGTTCGACGACAGGCAGGAAGGACGCATCCCCGCGTTCCCGTTCGGTGCGGCCGCGGCCGAAGTCGAGATCGATCCCGATACCGGCGCTACGGAGATCATCGATTACGCCATTGTCGACGATTGCGGCCGGGCGGTGAATCCGATGATCGTTCACGGCCAGACGGCCGGCGGGATTGTCCAGGGGGTGGGTCAGGCGATAGGCGAATGGGCGCAATTCGACAATGGATCGGGCCAGCTTCTTGCCGGTTCCTTCATGGACTACGTCATGCCCCGGGCGGATGAATATCCCATGTTCGACATTGCGCCTTTGGAAGTGCCGACCAAGGGCAATCCGCTGGGCATCAAGGCGGGCGGCGAAGCGGGCACGGTTCCGGCGCTTGCGGTCATCGGCAACGCCGTCATGGACGCCCTCGCGCCGGAAGGCGCAGAATACTTCGACATGCCCTATACGGCCGCGCGGATTTGGGGCGCCTTGAACGCCGCAAGAGCCACATAACGTTTGGGATTGGACTCTGGTTGGCTCCCCGGTACCATTAGGGATTCTTCACGAGGAAATTTTGGGAGACATCGATATGGGTCAGGCCAAAAAGATTAGTCCGGACGGCGGCAATCTCTACGAGCGCGCCAACGACATGTTTGTCAAAGTTACCGCGGAGGATACGTCGGGCGCCTACGAAGTTTGCGAGGAACGCTGCCCCGCCGGTTTTGCATCCCGTCCGCACATGCATGTGCAAAATCACGAGACCTTCTTCGTCATCGAGGGAAGCGCCACCTTTTTGATGGGTGAACACGACACCTACGAGGGCAAACCGGGCGATCTGTTTCATATTCCGCCGGGCGTGCCCCATCAGATGATCGCCGGCGACGACGGGGTCCGGGTCCTGATGGTCTATAGCCCCGGTGAGACCGAAGCCATGTTCAAGGACATGACGGCGCTGACGCCGGAGCAACGGGCGGATTTCGAGACCGGCAGGGAAGTCGCCGCGCGCCACAACACGGTTTGGGTTGAGAATTTCCGCGAATAGACGGCCTCTACCGCATCAGGGGAGTACAGCGGTCCATGGCCGACAATAGCTATCAAATCGACCTCGTGGTGACCTGGGACGAGGTGCACCGGGACACCAAGGATCTGGTGCGCCGCCTCATGGCGCTCGGCCCGATGAAGGGTATTGTCGCGATCACCCGGGGCGGTCTGGTCCCCGCGACCATCCTCGCCCGCGAACTGGAACTGCGATACGTCGACACCCTGTGCATCGCCACCTACGACGAAAAGAACATAGGCGACATCAATCTGATCAAGGCGCCGGAAGAGGCCTGCGCCGACAAGGGCGAGGGCTGGCTGCTGGTCGACGATCTCGTCGATACCGGCGCGACCATGAGGGAGGCGCGGAAGCTCCTCCCCAATGCCCATGTGGCGACGGTCTATGCCAAGCCGGGCGGGTTGGAGTTCGTCGACACCTACGTTCACGATGTGGCGCAGAATGTCTGGGTCTTCTTCCCTTGGGATACGTCGCCCCAATATGTCGCGCCCATTGTCCGGGACGGCAACGCCTAAGGCCTATTTCGCCAGGTAGCGCGATGCCGCCGCCATGTTCGGGCAGCCCAGTTGCTGGAGGGCGGCAAAGACCTCGGCCTTCAATATCTCGATGGCGTGTGCTGCTCCCGGCCGCCCGAGCGCGCCGACCCCATAGAAGAATGCCCGGCCGAGGAGCGTGAAGTCGGCCCCCTTGGCATAGGCCCGGACGACGTCCGTGCCCGACCGCAAGCCGCTGTCGACCACCAGGGTCATGTCGGGGCCGACGGCCTCGCGTATGGCCGGCAGCACATCGATGGGAGACACAAGGCCGTCCAGCTGCCGGCCGCCATGGTTGGATACGAGCAGCCCGTCACAGCCGGCCTCCTGGGCGCGGCGGGCATCGCCGACGCTGAGAACGCCTTTCACCGCCAGGGCGCCCGGCCAAATCTTCCGGTAGCGCTCGATGCGCCGCCAGTCGATCTGCCCCTCCGCGAGGGTTTCGATCATTTGGCCGACGGATTTGTAGCTGACCCCCTTTGGGAAATACGGCGTCAGGCTCTCGAATTTCGGCGTGCCGGCCGCCAGGGTCGCGAGAGCCCATGTGGGGTGGGTGAGGATCGAGATGATGCTGCCGATGGTCATCTCGGGCGGCACCGTCAGGCCGTTGCGGAAGTCCCGAAGGCGGCGAGCCGCCGCCGGGATGTCGATCGTCGGCGTGAGCACCCGGAATCCCGCATCCCAGGCCCGTTTCAGGAGGTCGTCCTCTTTTTCGACTTCGCGAATCGGGTAGAGCTGAAACCAGCTGCCTTCCTGCATCAGAGCGCCGATGCGCTCGACGCCCGAACTGGCGACGGTCGAAAGGCAGAAAACCGCGTTGGCGTCCTTCGCCGCGCTCGCCAGATACTCGGCGGACCGGGGCCAGATCAAGCCGCTCAATCCCACCGGCGCGATGCCGAAGGGGAGATCGACCTTGCGGCCGAACACCTCGACGCCGAGGTCGGGCGGGATGCGCTCCTCCAGGTAGTCGGCGATCAGCCGGATCTCCAGCAGCGCCTCCCGGTTGCGGTCAATACCGGATTCATCCCCCGCGCCACCTTCCAGATAGTCGAAGGCAAATTTGGGGATGCGCTTTCGCGCGCGCCGGTGCAGATCTTCTATGGCCGGGTATTTTCGCAGCGCGTCCACGGCTGGCTCCCTGTAACGGTGCTGTCTTTTGTACCCCTACCGTTTTTGGCCGGGATTGGCAATCTGAGCCGGAGGGCGGGCCGAAATTAGAGCGTTTGATTTAGTTGTCAAAACAACTATCTTGTCCGCCCATGACCCGGCCCAATATTCTGCTCATCACCTCCGACCAGCATCGCTGGGACTGCTTCGGCTTCGAGGGTCGGAAGATCAAAACCCCGCACCTCGATGCCCTGGCCGCCTCGGGAACCCGATTTTCGAATGCCATTACCTCGAACCTGGTTTGCCAGCCGGCGCGCGCCTCCATCCTGACGGGATTGCTGCCGTTGACCCATGGGGTCTACGACAACCATGTCAGTCTGGACCCTGCCATCGCCGAAACCGGCTGGGCGCGGACATTGGCGAATGCGGGATACCGGAGCGCCTTCATCGGCAAGGGGCATTTCGGCGAGAACCCCGGCAACACGCCCTTCGGCGCCCCGGAGTCCCGGGCCCAATCGGCGGAATTTCCGGATGACTGGTTCGGGCCTTACATGGGGTTCGACCATGTGGAGCTGATGATCCTCGGGCATTGGCACGACCTGCTTCCCTGTGAGAAGCCGCCCCGCGGCCATCATTTCGAGCGCTGGTTCTGGGGCAACGGCGGGGAGGGGGAAGCGTGGCGGCGCTGGGCCGAGGATTTGGGTCCCGAACAGGAGGCGGCCCAGACCTGGTTTTCGGGCCTGCCGGCGGAGTGGCACTCGACCCACTGGGTGACCGAGCGCACGAGGTCGTTTCTCGAGAGCCGAAAAGGCGCCGACGAGCCGTTCTGCCTCTGGACATCCTATCCCGATCCTCACCATCCGTTCGACTGCCCCGAGCCCTGGAGCCGTCTCCACCACGAGGACGACGTGGATATTTCCCCGACTCACGAACGGGACCTGGACCGGCGTCCCTGGTGGCATCGGGCATCCCTGGAGAACGAGCCGCAAGCCAAACGGCAGCGCGAGCAGACGCTGCGCAAGGAGTATTCGCGCATCCGGCCCCAGACCGACAGGCAGTTGAGGCAGATGACCGCCAACTATTACGGCGAGATCGCCTTCATCGACGACGGCGTCGGCCGGATCATGAAGACCCTCGACGATGCAGGCCTGGCCGGCAATACCATCGTCGTCTTCACCATGGACCACGGCGACCTGTTGGGAGATCACGGGCTCTATTTGAAGGGACCGACGCCTTATGACGCCCTGCTCAAACTCGGGTTCATCGTCAAGGGCCCCGATGTTCCCGGCGGCGCGATCGTCGATGCGCCGGTCTCGACGGTGGATCTCGCGGCCAGCTTTTATGACTGGGCGGGGGTCGGCGGCGGCAGCATGGATCAAAGCACGTCGATCAGGCCGCTGGCGGAGGGCGGCGGGCAAAGCCGCGACGTTTCCTATTCCGAGTGGAACCAGCAGCCCAGCCGCACCGGCGTGGAGCTCAATCTCAGAACCGTGCGCACTCGGGATGCCAAGTTGACGCTCGAGCTGATCTCGGGGGCGGGGGAGATGTATGACCTGGGGAACGACCCGTTGGAGATGGACAATCTCTTCGGTGATCCCGGCTACGCCGCGCTGCAAAAGGAGCTCACCGACATGATCCGCGCCCGGCCGGGTC
>CAZUGT010000303.1:0-16384 GCA_964620095.1 uncultured Rhodospirillaceae bacterium
TTCCAGCCCACATCGTCCATGCTCTCGCGGATCAGTTCGCCCAGGTGCGGCGGGTTCCGCATCGGACCGGCGCGCTCGTTTGCAATTTCGTTCATGGTCGGCAATCCCTTCGGTCAGTGATAGTCGATCAGGTCCCCGGCACCGCGGCAAGCGGCCATGTGCGGCGGCCTCCGCGGCGCGGCGGCAACGTGCAAGCCCGCGCCACGCGCCGCAACCGTACGCCGTGATGCCGCCGGCCCACATGCCTTCATGCATTGATCTGCTGCCTCGCGCTACCTATAGTGCCGCCCCGAAGCCGGGCGGCGGTTCTGGGACCGTCGCCGCATCTGCGCGGCGGGCGCTGCCGCTCAAACGCCGCCCGGGCCAAATGCCGAATGCAAAACGGCTTTCATCGCGCGACGGTTCAGGCGGCCGGGAAGCGCGGCAGGGACGCCCTTCGGCGCGTTGGCCGCACACCCCACGCAGGTAGGAAAATGGCACGAGTACCGCTCACAGGTTCCCGACGTTTATTGGCGCGCCTTCGCGATACCATGGCGGGTGAGGGTTCGGCCCAGGAGCGACTGGACAAGATTGCCGGCATCATCGCCACCGACCTCGTCGCCGAGGTGTGCTCGATCTACGTTCTCAGGGCCGGCGAAGTGCTGGAGCTCTTCACCGCTACCGGTCTCAAGCCCTCGGCGGTTCATCATACCCGCCTTCAAATGGGCGAGGGACTGGTCGGCACCATCGCCGCCAACGCCCGTCCCATGGCGCTTTCCGATGCGCAGAGCCACCCGAAATTCGCCTATCGGCCGGAGACCGGCGAAGAGATTTTCCACTCGCTGATGGGCGTCCCGATCCTCCGCGGCGGCCGGGTTCAGGGGGTGCTGGCGGTGCAGAACCGGACCCAGCGCCACTACACCGACGAAGAGGCCGAAACCCTCGAGACGGTCGCCATGGTGATCGCCGAACTGATCGCCGCCGGCGAGCTGATCAGCGCCGAGGAACTGCACGCAGTGGAAGGCGCGTCGCTGCTGCCGGTCACCATCCCGGGCGTCAGGCTGAACGCCGGCGTCGCCATGGGCGAAGCGGTTCTCCACGAGCCCCGGTTCGTCATCGAAAGACTGGTTTCGGACAATCCGGAGGAAGAGCAGCAGCGCCTCAGGGAGGCGGTCGACGAAATGCACGGCGCCATCGACGCCATGCTCCAGGCGACCGACGTGGCGAACGGCGGCGAACACCGGGACATTCTGGAAACCTATCGCATGTTCGCCGAAGATGCGGGGTGGCTCGCCAGAATCGGCGAAGCGATCGACAGCGGCCTGACCGCCGAAGCGGCGGTGGAAAAGGTCCACAACGACACCCGCGCCCGGTTCCGGAATCAGCGGGACCCCTATTTGCGCGAGCGGCTGCACGACCTCGAGGACCTCGCCAATCGTCTGCTCCAGCACCTGACCGGAACCGAGGGAGACGACATCGGCGCCGAATGGGAACTCCCCGAAAATATCATCCTCGTCGCCCGCAACATGGGTCCGGCACAGCTTCTCGATTACGACCGGACCCGGCTGCGCGGTCTGGTCCTCGAGGAAGGCTCGGCGACCACCCATGTGGCCATCGTCGCCCGCGCCCTCGACATTCCGGTGATCGGACGGGCCACCGACCTGCTCGACAATGTCGAACCCGGCGACATCGTCATCGTGGATGCCGATGAGGCGGAAGCACATATCCGCCCGGCAGAGGATGTCCAGCAGGCGTTTACCGAAACGCTCCGCGTTCGTGCTCAGCGCGTGGCCGCGTACGCCACGCTCCGCAACGTCCCCGCCGAGACCAGGGACGGGGTCACCGTCTCGCTCAACCTCAACGCGGGCCTGTTCGCCGATCTGCAGAGCCTGGATGAGACCGGCGCGGACGGCATCGGCCTGTTCCGGACCGAAATCCCGTTCATGGAAAGCAGCAAGTATCCCGACGTCGACCGGCAATCGGCGCTCTACGAGCGCGTGCTGGACCTGAGCGACGGAAAGCCGGTGATCTTCCGGACCCTCGACATCGGCGGCGACAAGAGCCTGCCCTATTGGAGCAGTTTCGACGAAGAAAATCCGGCCATGGGCTGGCGGGCAATCCGGGTGGCGCTCGATCAGCCGGTTCTCATCAGGCACCAGTTCCGCGCCCTCATCCGGGCCGCGGGAGACCGCGACTTGTCGCTGATGTTTCCGATGATCACGGAAGTTTCGGAGTTTGACGCCGCGCGCGCGCTCCTGGATCGCGAACTCGAACGTGCGGAAAAACGCAACCGGCCGCTGCCGAAACAGCTGCAGGTAGGCACCATGCTCGAGGTTCCGGCGCTCGCGTTTCAGTTCGATGCGTTGTTGAAACGGGTCGATTTCATCTCGGTCGGCAGCAACGACCTGTTTCAGTTTCTGTTCGCCAGCGATCGCGGAAGTCCGCGGATCGCCGATCGCTATGACGCGCTTTCACCGGCGGGCCTGTCGTTTCTGGGCGGCCTTGCCGCGCAGTGTGACGGGGCCGGGATTCCGATCAGCCTCTGCGGGGAAATGGCGGGCCGGCCCCTGGACGCCATGGCGCTGATCGGTGTCGGATTCCGCAGCCTTTCCATGGCGCCGTCATTCATCGGACCGGTCAAAACCATGATCCGCAGCCTGAACTACGGCGATATCTCGACATACATCCAAACGCTGCAATCCATGCCCGTACACAGTCTTCGTGAAAAACTCCGGGAATTCGCAATCGATCATGGAGTAATGATTTAAGGACTCGTCCCGAGCCGTGAATCATAGAGAAAACTTGTACTCAAGACTCGATGGCGGTAAATTCTCGCAAGTAGTGGCGATACTCAGTTTTTTGTCGTTTTTTTGCGTCGCGAAACGGGCAGCCGGTCCGGTTTAGGCGGGACGGCTGGGATGATTCTCGACCGCGCATAGGAGGCGAACAGTCAAGGGGCTCAGCACCGTGGACACGCACTCGGATCCTCCCCAACAGAAGAATACCGGCGGCGGGATTGGCGCGCTGCTCCGGGCGTCGCGGCTCCGGCGCGGCGAAGAGATAGAGGATATCGCCGCTATTCTCCGAATTCGCCGCGTGTACATCGAAGCCATCGAGGAAGACCGGTTTGACGATTTGCCGGGCCACGCCTATGCGGTCGGTTTCGTTCGCGGCTACGCCGAGTACCTGGATTTGGACGGCGAGGACGTCGTACGCCGGTTCAAGGAAGGCTCCAGCGTTCCCGACCAGCCCGCGGAACTCAGCTTCCCCTCCTTCATCCCCCAACATGGGATGCCGCGGGGCGCCGTACTGATGGTCGGCGTTCTGGTCGCCGCGCTCGGCTACGGCGGCTGGTATTTCCTGTCGACCCAGGACCGTTTCGTCGCCGAGGTGGTCACACCGGTGCCGTCCCGGCTTCAGCCCGAGGCCGCTCAGGAAACGGCGCCCGCAGCCGCGGCGAACGCGGCCAGCGTGCAACCGGTCGCCGATGCGCCGGAGGCCGCCCAAAGTCCCGCGGCCGACCCAGAGGTCACGGAATCGACGATCGCCGCGGCACCGGTCTCTTCCGATGCGCCGAGCGCCGCCCCCGAACCGGTCGAAACACCCGCCGTCGTTGCGTCCGTCCCCGAGGCGGCGGTTGAACCATCGGCGGAACCCGCGCCGCCGGACGTGACCGAGGCCGTCGAGATCCCGGTGCCGCCGCCAGCAGCGGAAACGGATGCGACCGCCTCCGAGACGGCACCCGCCGCAAACCCGGAAGCCGCCGAGTCGGCCCCGGCGGACGCCCTGGAGCCCAAGCCCGCGCCTGAAACGGCCGAAGCAGGCACCGAACCGGCGGACGCCCCGGAGCCCACGCCCGCGGCTGAAACGGCCGAAACGGGCGCCGAGACGGTCCAAGCCGCCACCGCGGCCGCGCCCGAACCGCCGGCGATGCCGGACACCCGTTCGGCGAGCGAGCCTGCGCCGGAACCCGACCCGACCCAGGTGGCGCTGAACGATACCGGCCGACCGGCCACCGAACCGGTGGAAACGCGGATTGCCGCCGTACAGCCGGCGGCCGCCGACGAAACGCCCGCGCCCCCGGCAGCCGAAGAGGAGCCCCGCATCGTTGTCCGCGCCAAGATCGCGAGCTGGGTTCAGGTGCGCGACGATACGGAAAACCAGTCGATCATGACCCGGCTTCTCAAGGTGGGCGATGTCTACGAGGTGCCCAACCGGTCGGGCCTGGTATTGATGACCGGCAATGCGGGCGCGCTGGAGATTACCGTGGACGGCGAGGTGGTGCCCTCCATCGGCGATCCCGGTACCGTCCGGCGCCACGTCGCCTTGGAACCCGACCGCCTCAAAGACGGCACCGCCGTCGTCGAATAGCTACCCTTGCCGCAGATCGTTGAGCGCCCGCGCGGCGGCGCGGCGCCGCCGGTTTGCCCAGGTTTGCACATGGCTGGCACCGAGGCGTTCACGGGGCTATAACCCGCCTAGCGATGACAAGACTCGCCTAGATTCGAAAGAACCCCGATGCCCAGCTTGAACCCCGTCCGCGGCACCCACGATATTCTCCCAGACGATAACCGGCGTTACCGGCGGGTCGAGGAAACCGCATACCACGTGGCCGAGCGATTCGGCTACGGAGAGATCACCACACCGGTGTTTGAATTCACCGAAGTGTTCAGCCGGACGCTGGGCGACACCTCGGACATCGTCACCAAGGAGATGTACACCTTCGAGGACAAGGGGGGCGACAGGATCACCCTGCGTCCCGAAGGCACGGCCGGCGTGGCCCGGGCGTACATCTCCAACGGTCTCCAGCAGAACCTGCCGCTCAAATTCTTCTATCGCGGCCCCATGTTCCGCTACGAAAGGCCGCAGAAGGGCCGATGGCGCGAATTCCGGCAGGTCGGCGTCGAACTCATGGGGGTCGACAAACCGGCGGGAGACATCGAGGTCATCTCGCTCGCCTACAATTTCCTGAGAGAACTGGGCCTCTCCGGCGCGGTAACCCTCGAAATCAACAGTCTTGGCGATGCCGAAACCCGCCGGGCCTACAGGGAAACGCTGGTCGGCTATCTGAGTTCACACGGCGACGCACTCTCCGAAGACAGCCGCGAGCGGCTCGACCGCAATCCGCTGCGCGTGCTGGATTCGAAGGACGCGGGAGACCGGGAAATCGTCGCCAATGCCCCGATCCTTCGGGACAGCCTGAACAGCCGCTCGCGTTCGTTCTTCGACGAGGTCTTGGCGGGAATCGAAAGCCTGGGCATCCCCTACACGCTCAATCCAACCCTGGTACGGGGTCTCGATTACTACTGCCATACGGCTTTCGAGTTCACGACCACGGCGCTGGGCGCACAGGGCACCGTGCTGGCCGGCGGGCGTTACGACGGCCTGGTGGAGCAAATGGGCGGGCCCGCCACGCCGGGGGTCGGCTGGGCCGCGGGCGTCGAACGGCTGTCGTTGCTGGTCGAGGACGGTGAGCCTAAACGCCGGCCGATTGCGCTGATTCCCGTCGGCGACGCCGCCGGCACGGAGATGATCAAAATCGCTCATAACCTGCGCGCCGCGGGTTTCGTCATCGAAATGGGGTACTCGGGCAACCTCGCCAGGCGCATGAAGCGCGCCGACAGGCTTGGCGCCGTTGCGGCGCTGCTGCTGGGCGACGACGAGTTGGCGCGGGGCACGGTGACGTTGCGGGACATGGATTCCGGCGAACAGTCCGAGGTACCCTTGGCCGACATCCGGGCGCCGCTCGAAAAGTACCGTAGCTAACCCACGATTCAGGCCAATGAACGAGACAGACACCTCCATCGTCAAACCGCTCATTATCGGGGCCGATCACCGGTCATCCACCATGTCGGTGCGCGACAGGCTGCACATGGATGAGGGCGCGTTGCCGGGGCTGGCCGATCAGCTGCGGGAAGCCGATATCCGCGAGGCTCTCTACCTGTCCACCGATGACCGGGTGGAAGTGCTGGCGCTGCATGACGACTGCGAATCCATCGCCCCGAACGTCGCCCGAATATTGGCCGACCGGGCCGGCTTGAGCAGGGCGGAGGCCGAGGAGCAGCTCTACGTCATAACCGACGAGAAGGCCATCCGGCATGTCTTTGCCGAGGCCTCGGCGCTTGATGGCCTGGTCATCGGCGAGCCCGCTCTTCGCTCCGCGTTGCGGGCCAGCCACCGCCGCGCCGCGGAACTCGGAATGGATGGGCCGGCCCTCCGGCGGCTCCTGGCGGCCGCTTACGAGGTCGCCGAGCAGGTCGGCCGGGCCGCGGGATTCGATCGGCGGCCGGCATCCATCGCCGGCGCCGCGGTGCGCGTCGCCCGCGACCTGCATGGCAAACTGGACGACTGCCCGGCGCTGTTGATCGGCGTCGGGGAGCTCGGCATTCAGGTTGCCGACAGCCTGCGGCGGGCCGGCCTCAAGGACCTCACGGTCATCCATTCGAATTCGCAGCGCGCCGAAGACGCGGCGACGTCCCTGAACTGCCATGTTGACGATTTGGACCGGCTGCCGTCCCTGCTCGAAAAATCCGATATCGTCCTGACGGCGACCAACACGCGCCGCTATGTCATTGACGAGCCGGCCATGCTTGCGGCGATCAAGGCCCGCCGGCACCGCCCGGTACTGCTCATCGATACGGGCGTCCCCGGCGATGTCGACCCCGCCGTCGACCGCCTGGAAGACGCGTTCCGGTACTCGCTCAACGACCTGGAAGGCGTGGCGCGGGAGGGCCGCCGGCAGCGGGAGGCCGAGGCGGAAACCGGCTGGTCGATCCTCGAAGAGGCCGTGAACCGCTACTTGCGGAACGCCGGAACCGAGAGCGCCACCGAGTTGGAGGCGCTGCGCCATCAGGTCGAAAGCGCGCGCCAAAGCGCGGTCGCGGACGCCGGAGGAGATGCCGACGAGGCGACGCGGCTGCTGGTCGACCGGCTGCTGGGACGGCCGGAGAAAAGCGGCGGATTGCTTCAGCGTCTGTTCGGCAGGAAGGATGAGCAGGCGTGAGCCTGGATGAGAAACTCGAGCGCGTCGTCTCGCGGCACGCCGAACTGCAGGACGCCCTCGCCAGCCGGGAAGGGATCGACGGCCAGGAATTTGCGAAACTCTCCAAGGAGTTTTCCGATCTGTCGGCGATCGTCGCGGCCATCGAGAGTTTGAGGAGCGCCGAGAGCGAGGCCGCCGACCTCGCGGAACTGATGGCCGAAGCCGGCGCCGATGCGGAGGTCAGGGAACTCGCGGAAGAGGAATTTCACTCGCTCAAGCAGCGTATCCCGGAACTCGAGAAAGACCTGCAGCTTTTGCTGCTGCCCAAGGACGAGGCCGACGACCGAAACGCCATCCTCGAGGTGCGGGCGGGAACCGGCGGTGACGAGGCGGCGCTGTTCGCCGCTGATCTGTTCCGCATGTATCAGCGGTATGCGGAGGCCCACAATTGGACCTTCGAAGTCATCGAGCTCTCGGAGACGGGGATCGGCGGCTACAAGGAAGCCATGGCGAGCATCAACGGCCGCGGCGTCTTCGCCCGGCTCAAGTACGAATCCGGCGTCCACCGGGTTCAGCGGGTGCCCGAGACCGAATCCCAGGGCCGCATCCACACCTCGGCGGCGACGGTGGCGGTGCTGCCGGAGGCGGAGGAGGTCGATATCGCCATCGACGCCAAGGATCTCAGGGTCGATACCTACCGGGCCCAGGGTGCGGGCGGTCAGCATGTGAACAAGACCGACAGCGCGGTCCGCATCACTCATTTGCCGAGCGGCATCGTCGTCCAGTGTCAGGATGAAAAGTCCCAGCACAAGAACCGCGCCAAGGCGATGAAGGTCTTGCGCGCCCGCCTCTACGAGGTCGAACGGATGGAGCAGGAAGCGGAGCGGGCGGCCGACCGGCGCAGTCAGGTGGGTTCCGGCGACCGGTCGGAGCGCATTCGCACCTACAATTTCCCTCAAGGCCGGGTCACCGACCACCGCATCAATCTCACGCTGCATCAATTGCCCAAGGTACTGGAGGGCGATTTGGACGAGATGGTCGATGCGCTGGCGGCCGAGGATCAGGCGGCGCGCCTCGCCGCCGTCTCATGATCATGCCGTTGACCATCCAGGCAGCGCTCTCGGCAGGCCGGACTGCGCTCGACGGCGCCGGCGTGGAGACATCGGCCCTGGATGCCCGCCTTCTGCTGGAAGCGGCCATGGACGCCGACACGGCGCGCATCGTCGCCGAACCCGATCAACCCCTCGACACTCGTCAAGAAGAGCGATACCGCTCGTTTCTCGAGCGCCGCCGAAATCGTGAGCCCATATCCCTGATTCTCGGCCGCCGGGCCTTTTGGAAGGACGAGTTCGCGGTCACGGCAGACACCCTGACGCCGAGGCCCGATTCGGAAACGCTGATCGAACTGGCTGTCGAGCACTTCCGCCGCGGCGCGCCCCGCCGTATCCTGGATCTCGGCACCGGCACCGGCTGTCTGCTCCTGTCGGCCCTGCGGGAATTTCCGGATGCGGCCGGCGTCGGCGTCGACCTGAGCCCCGGGGCGTGCGGGGTGGCGCTTCGGAACGCACGGATGTTGGGCCTGGACAGCCGCGCGCGAATCATTTGCGGCGACTGGGGCACGGCGATCGGCGGGATCTTCGATCTCATTCTTTGCAATCCCCCCTACATCGCCGACCGGGATCAGGAGACGTTGGCGCCGGAGGTCGCGGAATTCGAACCCCGTCAGGCGCTATTCGCCGGTGCGCGGGGCCTGAATGCATACCGGGAACTCATTCCCGGGCTGGCTGCCAATCTCGCGCCGGGAGGAGCGCTGATCGTCGAGATCGGACCCGGGCAAGGCCCCGGCGTCAGCCGAATTTTATCGGAATCAGGGTTCTACGCGGCGGCCCGTGCCCATGACCTCGCGAACCGCGAGCGTTGCCTTTTGGCAACAGTTGCCCATACATGACAATTATCGCGATTCCATGGTTGGCAGAGGGGGTCCCGGCGACTAGGTTGGTCTCAGGGTAGACGCCGACGATAAACGTCGTGCATCGCGCAAGCGATAGAAACCCTCCCTAAATTGCCGTCGTTTGATGAGGGCGAATGGCCAAAAGCCACCCATGTGGGGGCTCATCCAGGGGAATACGTCGGCCGGAAATTGTTGGGCGTAAGCAGACGAAACAGGTGACATGAAACAGGGTACCAACCCTCGGCGCAGCCGCAATCGCGGTGGAGGGAAGCGTCAGGGCCGCAGCAACAACTTTGACAGCAACGGGCCGGAAGGCCGGGTCAGGGGCACGGCCCAACAGGTCTTCGAAAAGTACCAGACATTGGCGCGTGATGCGCAGTCCTCCGGGGATCGTATCGCGTCGGAGAACTTCTATCAGCACGCCGAGCACTACTACCGCATAATGAGTGCCGACGGCGACAACGGCCGCCAGGATCAACAGCGGGGCCGGCGGCGCGGCAACGGCGACGACCGCCCAGCCGAAAATCAGAGCGAAGCCGACGGCAACACGGTGGAGACCGCCGAAGACCAGCGGCCGGAAGCCGCCGGGGTACAGGCCGAGAACGGCAACGGCAAGGATCACTCGCCCGAACCGGCGCAGGATGCGGAGGTCGAAGTGGTGCCGATTGTCGAGGCCGCGGAACCGGCATCCGAAGACGAAGAGGCGGCGCCCGACCAGGCTACGACAGCCTAGAGCCGATCTAGCCCGCAAAATCGACCGCATCGCCGACGGCGATCGTTCCGCCCTCCTCCACCCGGGCATAAATGCCCATGTCGAAATGACCGAAGGCCCCGGTCAGGCCTTTTACCACGTTTAGATCACGCCGGGCCGTGTCCGGATTGACGCTCGTTGCGGCGCAACGGTCGGTCCGTTTGGTGGCTGTCAGCCGCGCGGTCCCGATCTCGAGCGCCTGGTCGATCCATTGGAATTCCTCCCAGGCCCCGCCCCCGTCAATGTAGAGGTTGCCGCGAAATCTCAACGGGTGCACCGGCGCTCCCATGGCCTCTTCCAGCGCCCGCACCGACGCCAGGTTGATGATCGACACCACCTTGTTCCTGTGGTCGGAGAACGTATGGCCGTCCGCATGAACGAGGCGCGGCGCGTCATTCTCCGCCAGTCCCATGAACCCGCCCACCGACCGTTCGACGGCCCGGCGCCCGGCGCCGTCGGACAAGTCGCCGGACACCAGAACGTCCCGGCCCTGGTAAATCGTCACGCGGGAGGCATCCGCTTCGAGGACCACCGACAATTCCGCCAGGCGCTCGTCCCGCATCAACATCAGGAAGTCGGTTTTGGGCAGGTGGGCCGGGTCGTTCTCGTCGAACCGGGTCCCGGTCAGGGCAAATGCGTAGGCCCGGTCCAGGGGAACCGCTTCGCCGGGCAACAGATCGACGGCTTCCAACGCTTCCGCGTTCATGCCCTTGATGGGATAACGATAGAGATCGGTCACGGTGTGGGTCATCGGTCTCCACTTCCGAACGGCCTGAACGGCGTGTGCGGCCCTTGCAGGCCGCCGAATTCACAACATATTAAGGGCTATAGTACAATTGTCCCGTCTTTAGAGGGGCCATGCGCTGCCGGTATATCGGGGCGGACGGCTCCGTCGAAACAACGGTTGGATCAACATGGACGCCGAAAAGTATACCGAGCGGTCTCGCGGTTTCATTCAATCCGCCCAGGGGCTTGCCAGCCGGTCCTCTCACCAGCAACTGACGCCCGAGCACGTCCTCAAGGTACTGCTGGAGGACAAGGAAGGCCTGGCCGCCAACCTGATAAAGGCGGCGGGCGGCAATGCCACCGAGGCCCACGCCAAGGTATCCGAGGAACTCAAGCGGCTGCCGGTCGTCGAAGGCGACGGGGCCGGACAGGTCTACCTCGCATCGGAAACATCGAAACTCTTCCAGCAGGCCGAAGAACTGGCCGAAAAGGCGGGCGATTCCTACGTCACCGCCGAACGGCTGCTCCTGGCGCTGGCGATCGTGCCCAACACCAAGTCCCACCGGGTTCTGGCGGATGCCGGCGTGACGCCCCAATCGTTGAATTCGGCCATCGAGGAGGTGCGCAAGGGGCGGACCGCCGATACGGCGACGGTCGAAGACGCCTACGACGCCTTGAAGAAGTTTGCCCGGGACCTCACCGCCGAGGCGCGCGGCGGCAAGCTGGACCCTGTCATCGGCCGCGACGAGGAAATCCGCCGCACCATTCAGGTATTGGCCCGGCGCACGAAGAACAATCCCGTGCTGATCGGCGAACCGGGCGTCGGCAAGACCGCGATCGTCGAAGGCCTGGCGCAGCGGATCGTCAACGGGGACGTTCCCGAGGCGCTTCAGAACAAACGCCTGATGGTGCTGGATCTGGGCGCCCTGCTTGCCGGGGCGAAATTTCGCGGCGAATTCGAGGAACGCCTCAAGGCGGTATTGAACGAGATCGTCGACTCGATGGGTGAGATCGTCCTGTTCATCGATGAAATGCACACCCTTGTCGGCGCGGGCGCCGCCGAGGGAGCCATCGACGCGTCGAACCTCCTGAAACCCGCCCTGGCCCGCGGCGAACTTCATTGCGTCGGCGCCACCACCCTCAACGAATACCGCAAACACGTCGAAAAGGACGCGGCTCTTGCGCGCCGTTTCCAGCCGGTCTTCATTGCGGAGCCGACCGTCGAGGACACCATCTCGATCCTCCGGGGCATCAAGGAGAAGTATGACCTTCACCACGGCGTTCGGATCACCGACGGGGCATTGGTCTCCGCGGCGATCCTGTCGAACCGGTACATCTCGGACCGCTTTCTGCCGGACAAGGCAATCGACCTGGTCGATGAAGCGGCGAGCCGGCTGCGCATGGAGGTGGATTCGAAGCCGGAAGATATCGACGAGCTCGACCGGCGGATCATACAGCTCAAGATCGAGCGCGAAGCGCTGAAGAAAGAGGACGACAAATCCTCGAAGGATCGTCTGGAGCGCCTGGAGGCCGATCTGGCCAAACTCGAGGAGAGCTCGGCGGAGATGACCGCAAAGTGGATGAGCGAGAAGGAGGACATCGCCGCCACCCGGAAGGTCAAGGAGGAACTCGACCAGGCGCGCGGCGATATGGAAATCGCCCTTCGCGACGGTCAATACGAAAAGGCGGGCGAGCTTCAGTATGGCCGAATTCCCGAACTGGAGCAGGTTTTGGAGCGCGCCGAGGCCGCCGAGGAACACAAGCTGGTTCAGGAAACGGTGACCGAGGAACACATTGCCGGCGTCGTCTCCCGCTGGACCGGTATTCCGGTCGACAAGATGCTCGAAGGGGAGCGGGAGAAACTGGTTCAAATGGAGGATCGGCTGGCCGAACGGGTCGTCGGCCAGGCCGAGGCATTGGCCGCGGTTTCGAATGCGGTCCGGCGATCACGGGCGGGACTTGGCGATCCGCAGCGCCCGATGGGCTCCTTCCTGTTCATCGGTCCGACCGGGGTGGGCAAGACCGAACTCACCAAGGCGCTTGCCGCGTTCCTGTTCGACGACGAGACCGCCATGCAGCGGATCGACATGTCCGAGTATATGGAGAAGCATGCGGTTGCCCGCCTGATCGGCGCGCCTCCGGGATATGTAGGTTATGACGAGGGCGGCGCGCTGACCGAGGCCGTCCGGCGGCGCCCCTATCAGGTGGTGCTGTTCGACGAAGTCGAGAAGGCGCATCCGGATGTCTTCAATATCCTCCTTCAGGTGCTGGACGAAGGGCGGCTGACCGACGGCCAGGGCCGCACGGTCGATTTCCGCAATACGCTGATCATCCTGACCTCCAATCTGGGCGCGGAAATCCTGGCGGCTCAGGAAGAGGGGCATGATTCCACCGAGGTGCAGGGCGAGGTGATGGAAGCGGTCCGCAACGCCTTCCGGCCCGAGTTTCTGAACCGGCTGGACGAGGTGATTCTGTTTCACCGCCTGTTTCGGGAACATATGGGCGGTATCGTCGATATCCAGCTCGCCGGCCTGTCCGACCGGCTGGCCGAGCGCAAGATTACCCTGGATCTCGACATCACTGCCCGGGATTGGCTGGCCCATGCGGGGTACGACCAGGTTTACGGCGCCCGGCCGTTGAAGCGGGTCATTCAGCGCAAATTGGAAAATCCGCTCGCCGCCATGATCCTGGATGACAAGATTTCCGATGGCGATACGGTTCATGTGACCGCGGGCGCCGATGGCCTCGAAGTGAACGGAGAGGCCGTCGTCGACGCGGAAGCGGCTTAACCCTGCTGGAATTGCGGGTTAATCGGCGGAGACCACCTTCCGGGTGATCGTCAGGCCGGCGAACTCTTCCTCGATACGTGCGCGTTCGGTCCGGAACCGCGCCAGCTCCTCCCCCTTCAGGTTCCTGCCTGAGGGCATCTTTACCCGCATGGGATTGGTCTGACGGCCGCGCCTCAGGATTTCGTAGTGGAGATGCGGCCCGGTGGACCGGCCGGTCGATCCCACATAGCCGATGATCTGGCCCTGTTTGATCCGCTGTCCGTTCCGGGCGCGGCGGTTGAACCTTGAAAGGTGCGCATACGCGGTCGAGAATTCCGAGTTGTGGCGAATGCGGATGTAGTTGCCGTAGGCGCCGTTGCGGCCCCGATAGACGATGGTCCCGTCGCCGGCGGCGTAGATCGGCGTGCCGGTGGGCGCCGCGAAATCGACGCCTCGGTGCATTTTATTGAATCCGAGAATTGGGTGGCGGCGGACACCGTACCCCGACGACAGCCTCGCACCATTGATCGGCGTGCGCATCAGCGTCTTGCGAGCGCTTTTGCCCTTGCCGTCAAAGTAGTCGGCACCCCCGCCGGCCAGCGTGTGGCGGTAGAGGGGGTTCTCGTCTCCTTGAAGGACGAGGTTGGCGTAGATGATGTCGCCATCCCGGGCGTGGGTTCCATCCCTGGTGAAGAACCGTTCGTACATGACGTCGAACCGGTCATCCGGCTGGATCGAACGCTGAAAATCCACGTCCCAGGAATAAATGCGGACCAACTCCTCCAACACGCCCGCAGGCACCCCGGCCTCGACAGCGGAAAGATAGAGGCTGGAACGGATGACGCCTTGGGCGCGGACCAGGGTGCGTTCTACTTCCTTGACCGATTTGCCGGCCGAGAATTTACCGTCGCCGGTGCGCCGGACGGCGTATTCGACAACCCGGTCGGGCCGGATGGCGAGACCGGTAAACGTCTCCGCCTCGGCGGCCTCATTCTCTTTCTCGAAGCCGACAACGATCTCGTGCTCCGGCCGCAGGCGGCGCGGGTCGAAATGCAGACGCAGGGCCTCGATGGCATTGTAGGCTTCAATTCGCTCGACCCCGGCTTCGATCAGCAGTCCCATCAGCGTGTCGCCACGGCCGATCCGGATCTTCCGGTCGATCGGAATGGGGCCGGTTATTTCGGGTGGGGCCGGCGGGACCGCCTGTTCGACGGGTGCGGCCAGTTTAGCGGGCACGGCTTGTTTGACGGGCGCGGCCTGTTCGATGGGGCCCTCGACCAGGGAAGCATCCGACGGCCTGAAATCAAGGAGCCAGATGGGCGCAACGGAAGCGGCAATCACGAGGATTGCCATCGGAACGCGTCCGACGAAGACCGAATTCAACATGGTTTTCCAGATCCCAATCGAGCTGCCGACCTTGTTCCGGCCTGTCCGGGAAATTAAGCGATAATTGGACCGGCACGTTTATCCTGTCAAGACGGATGGCGGCCGGATTGGCCAATTGAACAATTGGTCAATTGAATCAAGTGCGTAACCTGGATTCAAAACGCCTGGTTGTCGGGCCGGCGAATTTAGCCCCGGCTCACAGTCGCGAATCACCGTTTGCCCAGGTCACTTTGACGCCCGGCGGACGCGGAACCGGGCGCCCGTGTGTTCTCCGGCAGCCGTCAGACGCCCACGCCGTCCGGCCGGGTTCACAATGGGGCAACACGTTTAAATTAACTAATTAATGTATAATAATAATTTAATTCATTAATTACAAAGCGTTACAAGATTTTCGAATTGAACTAACTGGACCCGGCCAGAGACCCGGGCGCCGCCGAATTGGCTGCCCGGCAATGATTGCCTCCCGGCAAAACACGGCTTATATAGCTCCGATGGCGAGCTCAACGGAACCTTCGGATCGTGCCGCAGATGAGCGGCCGGCCCTGACCGCGCCGGGCGGCGCGGACAGGCTGCTGCTGCATTCGTGCTGTGCGCCTTGTGCCGGCGATGTGATGAACGAGATCGCCCGCTCGGGCATCGGCTACGAGATTCTGTTCTACAACCCGAACATTCATCCCGTCCGGGAGTACGAGCTTCGCAAGGACGAGAACAAGCGCTATGCGGAAAAGCTCGGAGTCCCGTTCACGGATCTCGACTATGACACGGACAACTGGCACGCCCGGGTCGAAGGCCTGGAATGGGAGCCGGAACGGGGAGCGCGCTGCACGGTCTGTTTCGATATGCGGTTCGAACGATCCGCCCTTTACGCCGTCGAGCGCGGTTATTCGGTTTTCACCAGCACACTCGGCACGTCGCGCTGGAAAGACCTCGACCAGATCAACGAGTGCGGCGTCCGCGCGGCCGCCCGGCATGACGGGCTGAGCTACTGGACCCACAACTGGCGAAAGAAGGGCGGCGCCCAGCGGATGGTCGAAATCTCCAAGGACGAAAGATTTTACCAGCAGGAATATTGCGGCTGCGTCTATAGCCTGCGGGACACCAATGCCCACCGGGTCTCCCAGGGCCGGCCGCGCATCAGAATCGGCGAGCAGTTCTACGGCCGCGATTAGCCCGCAACTTCATCAACTTCCCAGTGCTTCCAGGATTCTTTGCCGGGCGTTGAGAATTTCCCGGGTGAGTTCGTCGGCGCGGCGCCGGAACCTGTGCGCCGGGACAGGGATCGAAATCGCCGCCGGAATACCGTTCGGCCTGCCGATATCCACGCCCAGGGCGCAAATGCCTTCCGAGTGCTCTTCCCGGTCATAGGCCACCCCGAGCCGCCGAATTTCGGTCAATTCGCGCGACAAATCGTCCCAGGTCTTTCCAAGGCCGATCTCCGCGGGATCCGTATCGTGGAAAATCTTCTCGGCCGTCTCGTCTTCCATCGCCGCCAGCATCGCCTTGCCGTTCGCCGTCGAAATCAACGGAAACGCCGCCCCGATGGCCGACACCGCGCGCAGACGGTGCTGGGCAATGATCTGATCGATAAAATACACCCGGGTCCCCCTCAGGATGGAGAGGTCGATGGTTTCGTCGATCCGCAGGAACAGGGTCTCCAGGAGCGGCCGCACGATTTCGACGAAGCCGGGCTGCGCCGCGGCCCCCAGCCTCACCAGCCCCGGTCCCAACTGAAATCCCGAGTGCGGTCCCGCCGGCATGACCAGGTCCTGCTGCTGCAACTCGGCGACGATGTGCTGCACCGTGGGCCGGGCAAGGCCCACCCGCTCGGCAATCTGGCTCAG
>CAZUGT010000304.1:0-7345 GCA_964620095.1 uncultured Rhodospirillaceae bacterium
TGTTGAGGTTCTGCACCGCGCTCCCCGCCGCGCCCTTGCCGAGATTGTCCGACTGGGCGGCCAGCACCGCGTGGCCGTGGGCATCGTTGCCGAAGACGTAGAGCCTGAGGTGGTTGGTGCCGTTCAGGGCCTCCGGATCCAAGAGCGCCGCGTGCTCCGCCGCATCCCCCGGTTCGGCCACGGTGACGAACCGGCGGCCCGCATACCAGGCGCTTAGGCACCCGTGCAAATCAGCGACGGACGGCGTCCCCGGCAGCGCCGCCAATTGCAGCGGCACCTGGACGATCATCCCCTGCCGGTAGCGCCCCACCGACGGCACGAACAGGGGCCGGGCCGCGAGCAGGCCGTGGGCCTGAATCTCGGGCACGTGCTTATGTTCGAGGCCGAGGCCGTAATAGTAGAACTCGGACGGGATGGCATCGTCGGCGGAGGAATCCTCCATCCGCCTGATCAGCGACTTGCCGCCGCCCGAATAGCCGGATACCGCATTGATGGTCACCGGAAAGTCCGCCGGCATCAGCCCGGACGCCACCAGGGGCCGGAGCAGCGCGATGGAAGAGAGCGCGTAGCAGCCGGGATTGGCCACCAGGCGCGCGCCGGCGATCTCGGCCTCGTGCCCCGCCTCGAGCTCGGGATAGCCGAACACCCAGCCCGCCGCCGTCCGGTGCGCCGTCGAGGCGTCGATGATCCGGGTGCTCTCGTCCGCCAAGGCGACCGCTTCCCGCGCCGCGTCATCGGGCAGGCAGAGGATGGCGATGTCGGCTTCGGCGAGCGCCGCCGTCCGGGCGCCTGCGTCCTTCCGCGACGCGTCATCCAGGCGGATGAGCGAGAGGTCGCCCCGGGGTCCGAGCCGTTCGGCGATCTGCAGGCCGGTCGTCCCCGCCTCGCCGTCGATGAAAATCCTTGCCGTCATGTCATGCGTCCTGTGGGGCGCTGACATACGCCCTTGGACCGCAAATGGGAAGGCAAAAGAGCGGGCGCGCTGCGGTCCTAGCCCGGCCCATCAGGCCTGAACGAACGCGATCAGGCGGCCGGAAATCAGCGCCCCGACCCAGCACACCAGCGATATCACCGCCGCCCGGCGCGCGGCGGCGTCGCCCGCCCCCTCCATGTCCCGCCCATAACGGTTTACGGCCAGGATGGTGGAGACGGCCCCCAGGGCAACGAGGGCGATCTTGAGCTGGAACGCGGGATTGACGGCGTACTCCGCCGCCCGGGTGGCGAACAGCAGGCTGCCGGTCACGAGCGCCAGACCCAGACCCGCGCCGGCGGTCATCGACAATATGCGGGCGACGGCGGCGCGGGGGACAGCCGGCCAGAACCCGAACAGGCGCAGGGCCAGGGGGACCGATCCGCCGACCAACAGCGCGATGGCCAGCACGTGGCCGGTGTTGACCGCCGCGTAGCCCCAGCGCGAAAAGCGGAGGGCCTGGACAGGCGCCAGCGCCTCCAGAAATCCGAAAATTCCCTCCACGGCGCCGCTCGACGCTAGTCGCGGTCCGGATAGAGGTCGTATCTCTTGCCGGAGATGAATATCTCCTCGGCCTTCACCAGCCTGTCTTCGATGTTGGACGACGGCTCGCCGATGATCCGTATCTCGACGCCTTCGGCCAGATCACCCGGTTTGAGGCCGGCGCGGGCATTGCGCCAGGGTTGTCCGACTTCGACGGTCCAGATTTCGCCCTCGGCATCGACGGTCAGGACGCCGTGCGGGTTGCCGAGCTTGACCGTCTTGATCAGGCCGGTGAGTTGGATGTTGCCGCCGGTGGTCCACGACCAACCGTGATGGGCGAGGGCCGGGCCGGCCCCTTGGACGGCGAGAAAGGCGGCGATGAAGGCGATGGCGGCTAGTCGGCGCATGGTCTTGTTCCCCGATCGATTTCCCAAGAACTTCATATAGTCGCGTGACGGCGCAATGGAACTCTAACGAACGAAAACGGCCTCCCCGTCGCCGGAGAGGCCGTCGTATTAGCCGGATGCCGGTCCGCCCTAGCGTTTCGAGAACTGGAAGCTGCGCCGGGCCTTGGCGCGGCCGTACTTCTTCCGCTCGACGACGCGGCTGTCGCGGGTCAGGAACCCGCCCTTCTTGAGGACCGGGCGCAGCGCCGGGTCGTGGAAGGTCAGCGCCTTGGAGATGCCGTGGCGCACCGCACCGGCCTGGCCCGAAAGGCCGCCGCCGGAAACCGTGCACATGACGTCGTACTGGTCGACGCGGCCCACTTCCTGGAACGGCTGGTTGAGCATCATCCGCAGCACGGGGCGCGCGAAGTAGGTCTCCACGTCCCGCTCGTTGACCACGATCTTGCCGCTGCCCGGCTTGAGCCAGACGCGGGCCACCGCATCCTTCCGCTTGCCGGTGGCATAGGCGCGGCCGTGCTCGTCGAGCACCGGCTCGGCGGGCGCCGCCGGCGCGGCCTCGACGGGCGCGTCTGCCTCCGCCGCCCCATCGCCGCTTTCGAGCGTGTCTTTCAGTTCCTCGAGGGCCTCCGCCGTCGGTTGATCAGCCATATCAGGCGCTCCTCTTGTTCTTCGGGTTCATGGCGGCGACGTCCAGCACCTGGGGCTTCTGCGCCTCGTGGGGGTGTTCGGCGCCGGCATAGACGTGCAGCTTGCGCATCTGTTGGCGGCCAAGGGGCGAGCGGGAGATCATCCGCTCGACGGCCTTGTGAACCACCCGCTCCGGATGCTTGCCGTCGAGAATTTCGCCGGCGGTGGCGCTCCTGATGCCGCCCGGATAGCCGGTGTGGCGGTAATAGATCTTATCGGCGCGCTTGTTGCCGGTGAGGCGGACCTTGCCCGCATTGACGACGATGATGTTGTCGCCGCAATCCATATGCGGGGTGAAGGTGGGCTTGTGCTTGCCGCGCAGCCGGGAAGCGACGATGCTGGCGAGCCGGCCGAGGACCACGTCCTCGGCGTCGATCACGAACCAGTCCCGCTGTACGTCGCCGGGTTTGGCCGAATAGGTTTTCATTCTTCAGTTCCTCTCGAAGACGCGCGAATATACGGTTTCGCGCGCGCAAGTCAACGACGAAATCTGAGAAAAATCCAATGATTTCCGGGAGTTAGAAATGAGGTATTTTAATACCTCATTTCGTTGGTCAATAACATGAGGACGCCGGTTAGATTATCCCTTGCGGCGCCGGGATCAAAGGCGGATTCTTGACGCCGGCAACGCACCCCAAGGAGGCTCCCAAATGCCCGACGCCCCCCAGCCGGACCAGCTCGACGAAGCCATCCTGCTCCGCGACGACACGGACGCAGGCATCACCACCGTGACCCTCAACCGCCCCGCCAAGCGCAATGCGCTCTCCGACGCCATGCTGGCGGAGCTGAAGTCGACGCTCGACGCCATCAACGAGGACCCCGCGGTCCGGGTGGTCATTCTCGCGGCCAACGGTCCGGTCTTCAGCGCCGGGCATGACTTGAAGGAAATGCGGGCCGACCCCTCCTACGACAACATCCTCAGGCTGTTCACCGATTGCAGCGAGGTGATGCTGACCCTCACGCGGATGCGCCAGCCGGTCATCGCCCGGGTGCACGCGACCGCCGCCGCCGCCGGGTGCCAGCTCGTCGCCGCCTGCGACCTCGCCGTCGCCGCCGAGGACGCGAGGTTCGCCACGCCGGGCATCGTCAACGGGCTGTTCTGCTCGACGCCCATGGTGCCGCTCAGCCGGACCGTCGGGCGCAAGGCGGCGATGGAAATGCTGCTCACGGGCAATCTCATCGATGCCGAGCGCGCGCTCCGGTTCGGCCTCGTCAACCGGGTGGTGCCCGCCGGCCAGCTCGACGAGGCGGTGATGGAATTCGCCGAACGGATCGCCGGCCTGTCGGCCAAGTCCATGTCCATGGGCAAGGAGGCGTTCTACAGGCAGATCGACATGGATCTGGACGACGCCTACGCGTTCACCTCGAAAGTGATGGCCGAGAACATGCAGGCGCATGACGCCCGGGAGGGCATCGACGCGTTTCTCGAGAAACGTCACCCCGAATGGCAGGACCGGTAGGCGCCCGGCTTGAACCTCCATTACCCCGATACGTCGATCCGCGACATCCTCCGGCGGGTGAAGACCATCGCCATGGTCGGCGCCAGTCCGGATTGGGTCCGGCCCAGTCACTTCGCCATGAAGTATCTGCAGCGCAAGGGCTACCGAGTGATCCCGGTGAACCCGCGGGCCGCCGGCACCGAAATACTCGGCGAAGAGGTCTACGCTGCACTGGCCGACGTCCCGCCAACCTTCGAAATGGTCGACGTGTTCCGCAACCCGGACGCCGCGGGACCGGTTACCGACGAGGCCATCGAGATCGCATCCGAGAAGGGTATCGAGGTCGTCTGGTTGCAGTTGGGGGTGGTCAACCGCGAAGCGGCCGCCCGCGCCGAAGCGGCCGGGCTGTCGGTGGTCATGGACCGCTGCGTTAAAATCGAATACGGACGCCTGTTCGGCGAGTTGAGCTGGTCGGGCGTCAACTCCAGGATCATCACCGCCAAGCGCGCCCCCTTCGGACGGTAAGACCATGAGCGGCGAAAAGGAAAAATCAGGTCCCATCGAGTACGGTTTCGAGACCCGGGCGGTTCACGCCGGCGCTCAGCCGGATCCGGTCACCGGCGCGCGGGCCACGCCCATCTACCAGACGACGTCCTACGTTTTCGAGGACACCGAACATGCCGCCGATCTGTTCAACCTGTCCCGGTTCGGCTTCATCTATTCCCGGCTCGGCAACCCGACCGTCTCGGTGCTGGAGGAGCGGGTCGCCAGCCTGGAGGACGGGCGCGCCGGCCTCGCCGCGGCATCCGGCCATGCGGCCCAGTTCCTGACCTTCTTCACCCTGTTGGAGCCCGGCGACGAGTTCATCGCGTCGCGCAATCTATATGGCGGGTCGGTGACCCAGTTCGGCCTGTCGTTCAAGCGGCTGGGGTGGACCTGCCGTTTCGTCGACCCGGCCCGCCCGGAGAACTTCCGCGAAGCCCTGACACCGAAGACCAAGGCGATCTTCCTCGAAGTGCTTGCCAATCCCGGCGGCATCGTCGTCGATCTGGAGCCGGTGGTGGAAATCGGGCGCGAGGCCGGCATTCCGGTGATCGTCGACAACACCATGGCGTCTCCCTATCTTTGCCAGCCGATCAAGTGGGGCGCCGACATCGTCATACACTCGACCACCAAGTACCTCTCCGGGCACGGCAATTCCATGGGCGGCGTGATCGTCGAGAGCGGCAAATTCGACTGGCGCCAGGGCGGCAAGTTCCCGGGCATGACCGAGCCGGACCCGGCCTATCACGGCCTCACCTTCTACGAGACCTTCGGCGATTTCGGCTTCACCACCAAGGCCCGCGCCGTCGCGCTGCGGGATTTCGGGCCGACCATGGCGCCGCTGAATGCGTTTCTGACCATCACCGGGATCGAGACCCTGGCGCTGCGCATGGACCGGCACGTGGCCAACGCGCAAATGGTCGCCGAGTTCCTGGAAGCACATCCGGCGGTCGAGTGGGTGTCCTACGCCGGATTGACGTCGAGCTCGTATCATGATCTTGCAGCGAAGTACCTCCCCAACGGGCCCGGCGCCACGTTCACTTTCGGCCTCAAGGGCGGCTTCGATGCCGGCGTCAGAATGGTCGAGGCCTGCGAGCTGTTTTCCCACCTCGCCAACGTGGGCGACACGCGGAGCCTGATCATCCACCCCGCCTCGACGACCCACCGGCAGCTTACCGAGGAACAGCAGATCGCCGCCGGGGCCGGTCCCGACGTCATCCGGCTGTCGGTCGGGATCGAGAGCGCCGACGACATCCTGCGTGATCTGGATCAAGCGCTGGGCGCCGGCGGGAAGGCATAACCGCTCCCATGAACAGCCTGAAACAGCGTGCCTACGCGTTCCTGGAACTTTCCGTCCCCGGGGACCGCTGGGGCTACGCATTCGACTGGTTCATGGTCGTGCTGATCTCCGCCAACGTGATCGCGGTCATCTTGGAGACGGTCCCGGCGCTCTCCGAGGCCTATGGGACATTCTTCAATTATTTCGACATCGTTTCGGTGATCATCTTTACCGTCGAATATGTGCTTCGGGTGTGGTCGTGCACGGCGGACCGGGCCCGCGATTACGGCCATCCCGTCAAGGGCCGGATCAAGTTCATCCTGTCGCCGCTCGGGATCATCGATCTCCTGGCGATCCTGCCCTTCTATCTCGGCTTCCTTGTCGATGCCGATCTCAGAATCCTGAGGGTGTTCCGGCTGATCCGGCTGCTCAAGCTCACCCGCTATTCACCCGCCCTCATCGTCATCGGCGCGGTGATCAGGAACCAGTCCAAGGCGCTGACCGCGGCCCTGTTCCTGATGCTCACGGCGCTGGTCCTGACGTCGAGCATCATCTTCGCCGTCGAGCACCGGGTACAGCCCGACAAGTTCGGCTCCATCCCGGACGCCATGTGGTGGGGCATCGCCACCCTGACCACGGTCGGTTACGGCGACGTCACCCCGATCACCCCGTTGGGCAAATTCTTCGGCGCGGTGACCATGATCCTGGGTATCGGCATGTTCGCCCTGCCGACCGGCGTCATCGCCACCGGCTTCGCCAACGAGATCCGCAAGCACGAGTTCATCGTCAGTTGGCGGCTGGTTTCGCGGGTGCCGCTGTTCAACGACCTGGATGCCGCCCAGATCGCCGAGATCGTCAATCTGCTGACCCCGCTGGTGGTGCCGCCCCGTCACGCCGTGGTCCGCATGGGCGAACCCGGGGACAGCATGTTCTTCGTTATCTCCGGTGAGCTCGAAGTGGGGGCGCCGGGTCAGCCGTACAAGCTCGGCGAGGGAGAATTCTTCGGCGAGATGGGCCTGCTGCGCAACACGGTCAGGCTCACCGACGTGGTCTCGCTGACCGAGTGTCAGCTGCTTGAACTCTCGGCGGAAAATTTCTGGAAACTGATCGACATCCACCCGGATCTCGGCGACCGGGTCCGCGAGGTGATGGAGCACCGGTTGACCATGGCCGACGACGCGACCACCCGGGTGGTGAACGGCGACTAGGCGCCGGGATTTCCTAGCACTCCGGCAGGTTGACCGCGAGGCCGCCGAGACTGGTTTCCTTGAACTTGGAGCTCATGTCGGCGCCGATCTGGCGCATGGCCTCGATGCAATTGTCCAGCGGCATGAAATGGCTCCCGTCCCCGTGCAGGGCGAGGGACGCGGCCGACACCGCCTTGATGGCGCCGATGCCGTTGCGCTCGATGCACGGTACCTGGACGAGGCCGCCCGCCGGGTCGCAGGTCATGCCGAGATGGTGCTCCAAGGCGATCTCGGCGGCGTTCTCGGCCTGTGCCGGGGAGCCGCCAAGCGCCGCCGAGATCGCCCTGGAG
>CAZUGT010000305.1:0-10630 GCA_964620095.1 uncultured Rhodospirillaceae bacterium
GCGTTCGTCATCGGCGCCAACGACGTGACCAACCCGGCGGCGAAGACGGACACCGCGAGCCCGATTTACGGCATGCCGATCCTGGATGTCGAGAATTCGGGAACGGTGCTGTTCCTGAAACGCTCCATGGCGTCCGGCTACGCCGGCGTCGACAACGAGCTGTTCTTCCGGGACAACACCATGATGGTGTTCGGAGACGCCAAAAAGACCACCGAGGAAATCGTTCAGGCGGTCGGTTGACAGGTGTGATCCGCCGCCGTCCGGACGTGCAAAAGCCGCGTCCTGCCCGGACGCGGCTTGGTCGCTGGTCGTGAAACGGGGGCTTCTTAGAAGCCTTCGCGCTCCAGGCGCTTGCGCTCCAGTTTCCGTGCCCGGCGAACGGCTTCGGCCTTTTCGCGGGCCCGGCGCTCGGAGGGCTTCTCATAGGAACGGCGCAGTTTCATTTCACGGAAGACGCCTTCGCGCTGCATCTTCTTTTTGAGGGCCTTCAGGGCCTGATCGACATTGTTGTCGCGGACGGTTACATGCACGTGGACTCAACCCTTTTCAGTCTTGACCGGTGACGAAGGCGGGCCTTCTAACATACTGAAATCCAATTGTGAAGGGAGATTGGGCGAATATTCGCCGCAATTGACCTGGCGTTCAAATCGTCCATATTGATCGACATGGCCATTCTCAAGATCGCCCGCATGGGACACCCGGTTCTACACCGCAAGGCGGAGCCTGTGAAAGATCCGACCGCGCCCGAAATCGCCAATCTTATCAATGATATGATCGATACCCTGGAGGATGCGGGCGGTCTTGGATTGGCGGCGCCCCAGGTTCACGTCCCCCGGCGCGTGGTGATCTTCTATATTCCGGAACATCGCGCCGGCGAGGAGGAAGAGGAGGAGCCCCAGCCCCTGACCTTGATGGTCAATCCGGTGATCGAGCCGCTGACCGATGAAAAAAGCCTGGATTGGGAAGCCTGTCTGTCGGTGCCGGATATGATGGGGGCGGTGCCCAGGTTCGACCGTATCAGGTACAGCTGGACCACACCCGACGGCGGGACCGAAGAGCGGATCGCCAGCGGTTTCCATGCCCGCGCGGTCCAGCACGAATGCGACCATCTGGACGGCATACTTTATCCGATGCGGATGGAGGACTTGACGCTATTGGGGTTCGCCGAGGAAGTGCAGCGCAACCAGGACCTGGTCAAGTCGGTGCGGGGAGAGTGACGCAATGTCCGGCCTAGACGAATTGCGGTCCAACATCGTCCGAGCCATGCTGCCGCACGTCACCTTCGACGGCTGGAGCAAGGTCGCTCTCCGCGCCGGCGCCGTCGATTGCGGCGAAAACGAGGACATTGTCGAACGCCTGTTTCCGCGGGGCCTCAATCAGGCGGCCGAGGTGTACAGCGTCCTTGCGGACGAAGACATGGTCGGCGCGATGGAAGCGGCCGGTGTTGGAGATATGAAGGTGCGCGACCGGATCGCCGCTGCCGTTCGGTTGCGCCTGGAAGCGGCGGAAAATGACCGCGAGGCGATCCGCCGGCTCATGTCATATCTCGCCGTCCCGGGCCGAAAGCCATTGGCGGCGCGGCTGCTGATGAAGACCGTGGATACCATGTGGTATGCGGCCGGCGACAACGCGACCGATTTCAATTACTACACCAAGCGCGGGTTGCTGGCGGGCGTGTACGGCTCGACGGTCCTTTATTGGCTCAACGACGAATCGGAGGGCCGCGAGGCCACCTGGGAATTTCTCGACCGCCGGATCGGCGATGTGATGCAAATTCCAAAGCTTCAGGCCCGGGTGAGGAAGGCGGCGGGGCTGTTGCCGTCGCCCTTCAAGGTACTTCGTGTCCTCTCTTCGCGGCGCCGAGCGGTCTGAACACCTGCGGTCGCGCAATTCGCCTGGTCAGGCAATAATATCCGGGAGGCCGAGGGCGTGGAGGCGGGTGATCTCGTCCTTGAGCGCCAGCTTCCTTTTTTTCAGGCGTTGAATCTTGATTTGGTCGAATGGCGGCGATTCGGTCAACGCCTTGATCTGGGCGTCAAGCTCGCGGTGCTCTGCCTTGAGCCCGTCAATCCGTGCCTGAAGATCCTCGGTTTCCGCCATTGGTTCGCATTGGTTGGAGGATGACGCCTATAATAGCAGAGTGTCGTCAAAAGGGCAGCCGGGACTGTCTCGATTGGCAAGGGCAGCCGAAAGACTTGGGAAGCGAGAATGAACCAGAATTCTAGAATCGGGATACTCACCAGCGGCGGCGATTGCGCCGGTCTCAACGCGGCGATCCGGGCCGCCGTACAGCGTGCCGACGGCGGGTATGGCTGGAAGGTCATCGGTATTCACGATGGGTCGAGGGGTCTGCTGGAACGCCCGATGCGCTACGAGGAACTAAGCCCCGGACTGTTTACCGGCGATATCCTGCGCATGGGGGGCACCATACTCGGAACCACCACTCACGGAGATCCGTTCGCCTATCCCATGCCCGACGGGACGACACAGGATATTTCCCGGCAGTTCGTTTCCGGCTTTCAGGAACTGGGGTTGAGCGGCCTGATCGTCATCGGCGGAGACGGCAGTCTCAAGATTCTCCAACGGCTGGCTGAATTGGGCGGCATTCCGATCATCGGCATTCCCAAGACAATCGACAACGATGTGCCGCTCACCGAATACGCCATCGGGTTCACCACGGCCCTCAGCACGGCTGTCGAGGCGCTCGACCGACTGCTGCCGACCGCCGAGAGCCACGAGCGGGTCATGATCCTCGAGGTGATGGGGCGGGACGCCGGGCACATCGCGCTCAGCGCCGGGATCGCCGGTGGCGCCGATGTCATATTGATCCCCGAAATTCCTTTCGATATCGAGAAGGTGGCCGCAAAGATCAACCGCGTCCGGGAACACGGGCGCAATCATTCCCTCGTCGTCGTCGCGGAAGCCGCCCATCCGCTTGGAGAAGGAGCCCGGTCGTACATCACCACCCAGGGATACCGGCGCTATGGCGGGGTGGGGCAGCTCCTCAGCGAGCAGATCTCGGATCACACCGGATCCGATACCCGGGTAACGGTTCTGGGCCATGTTCAACGCGGCGGCATTCCAAGCAGCCACGACCGAATTGTCGCTTCGGCCTTTGGCGTGAGAGCGGTCGATCTTCTGGCCGAAGGGAAGACCGGCCGCATGGTGTCCTGGCAGCATCGCCAGGTGGTGGACGTATCACTCGACGAGGTCAATCAGCGAACCCGTGCCGTTTCTCTCGACGACACGCTGGTCTGCACGGCCCGCGGCCTCGGCATATCGCTCGGGGACTAGGAATGCCCGCCTCCGAGACAAACCACTTCTGGCGGTTCTCGCTGGATTTCTACCGGCGAGACGGCGTCGAGGAGGCCTGCCTGACGCTGCAGGATAACCTCGGCCTTGACGTCAACATCGTGCTGTACGCCGCATGGCTGGCGAGCCAAGGCCGGACCGCCTCCGTTGCCGATTTCGAAGAGGTGGACCTCCTCGTCGCGCCTTGGCGGGAAAAGGTGATTCGGCCGCTCCGGCGAATCAGGCGTTGGCTCAAGGAACCCGGGCCGGATGCGCCCGCCGGCAGCGTCCCGGAGTATCGCGCAGGCATCAAAACCGCGGAACTCGAAGCGGAAAAGATTGCTCAAGACATGATTTTTGCCTCCCATTCGCGAATGCAAAAGCCCGGCGGAGACGAGCCCGGTGACATCCGGGCGGCACTCTCCAACTATTTGAAAATGAGGGATGTTTCCCCGGATAACGACGCGGCCCGGGGATTGGATGTCATTTGTGCGGCGTTCGACCGGCTTGCCTGAAGGGGGAGCCGGCAGAGCGGCCCTTGATTTCGCCACGAAGGGAGCCTTAAGATTGCAGGCAGCGAAAGAAGGCTAGTTTAGGAGGTAGGTTAGATGGCGGATAAGGATCGAATCGACGTGCTGAAAGCGAAGCACCAAGAACTCGAATCCGAAATCGAAAGAGAGTTTGAAAGTACCACCCCCGATGATTTGCTCATCGCGACTCTCAAACGCCAGAAACTCCGAATAAAAGACGAGCTCGCGGAGCTCAACGCCCTATAAGCGGATCGGTATCAGGCGGGAAATCGCCTGCCGCCGACAGTGAGTTGATGGGCGCCGTCTGGCGAACGCCGTTCGCGCACCTAAATCATATATAGTTGCGGTTCCGACCGGCGCCCGCGCCGTCGGCGACGTTTTGCGCCGCCGGCGCGGACCGGCCTTGCTATTGGGAATTGGGTCCATGCTTCAGGAAATTCTCGAGTCGATCGGTCTGCCATTGTCGGACGTGGATTGCGGCGGCCATCCGGTCGCCTCACCGATCGACGGATCGGTCATCGCGGCGGTGGCCGCTGATACGGCCTCGTCCGCCGGAGCCAAATTGTCCGCCGCCGAGAACGCCTTTCGGCACTGGCGGGACGTCCCGCCGCCGCGGCGCGGAGAGCTCATCCGGCTGTTCGGCAATCAGCTTCGCCGGCACAAGGAGCCGCTTGGCCGCCTGGTGACGCTCGAGACCGGAAAGATTCTTCAAGAGGGCCTCGGCGAGGTTCAGGAAATGATCGACATTTGCGATTTCGCGGTCGGCCTTTCCCGCCAACTCTACGGTTTGACCATCGCTTCGGAACGGCCGGGGCACCGGATGATGGAAACCTGGCACCCCCTGGGACCGGTGGGCGTCATCACCGCGTTCAATTTTCCCGTCGCCGTCTGGTCATGGAATACGGCGCTGGCGATCGTTTGCGGTGATCCGGTGGTATGGAAGCCGTCCGAGAAAACACCCATTACGGCACTGGCGTGCCGGCACCTCTTCGAGCGGGCGGCGGCGGAGTTCGGCGATGCGCCGGCGGGTCTGTTGTCGGTCCTGATCGGGGACCGGACGATCGGTCAACTGGTCGTCGACGATTCGCGGATGCGCCTGATCAGCGCGACCGGCAGCTGCCGCATGGGTCGGGAGGTGGGTCCCCGGGTGGCCCAACGGTTCGGCCGCTCGCTCCTCGAGCTCGGCGGCAATAACGCGATGATTGTCGCCCCGTCCGCCGACCTGGACCTGGCCGTCCGGGCAATCCTGTTTGCGGCCGTCGGAACGGCGGGACAAAGGTGTACGTCCCTGCGCCGCCTGATCGTTCACGCCGATGTCCGTGAAGATTTGCTCGCGCGGCTGAAAGCGGCCTATGCGGAGGTTCCGGTCGGTGATCCGTTTGCCGAGGAAACGCTGGTCGGCCCGCTGATCGATCAGGCGGCCTTCGACGAAATGCAATCGGCGTTGAAGCAGGCGCGGAAAAAAGGCGGGGTCGTGACCGGTGGGGAGCGGCAACTCGGCGATACCTGCCCGGAGGCGTTCTATGTCCGGCCGGCCATCGCCGAAATGCCCGGGCAGTCGGCCATCGTTCGCGAAGAGACGTTCGCCCCCATTTTGTACGTCCTTGGGTATGACGATTTGGACGAGGCGATCGCGCTCCACAACGATGTCGATCAGGGTCTCGCGTCGAGTATCTTCACGACCGATCTGCGGGAGGCCGAGCGGTTCCTGTCGGCGTCGGGGAGCGATTGCGGCATAGCCAACGTGAACATCGGTCCGTCGGGCGCCGAAATCGGCGGAGCCTTTGGCGGCGAGAAGGAAACCGGCGGGGGGCGCGAGTCCGGCTCCGACGCCTGGAAGGCCTATATGCGCCGGGCGACGAACACCGTCAACTACTCACGGGAATTGCCCCTCGCGCAGGGAATTTCGTTTGGTGACGGATAGCCGGGTCAGTCGTTGGCGGTCGGCGGTTGCGGGGCGAACGGATCCGGAGCGTCCCCGGAGTCCTCCGCCGGCGCCGCTGCCGGAACATCGCCGAATACCTCGGCGGCCGGTGCGACGGCGGCGGCGGGATGGCTTTCGGTCTCGGCCGTTTCGCCGGCCGGCGAAGCGGTTTCCGCGGCCTCGGCCGGCGGTTGTTGAGGCGGCGCGTGCTCCGTGCCGGCGCGCTTCCGGGCGATTGCGACCATTTTCTCCAGATCGGCCGCCGAACACAGCCCGAGATAGACAGGGCTCTGCGCCTTGATATTGGCGATATTGCGATGGGTCCGGGCGCGCACCGATTCGATGGTCGGCTTGGTGGTGCCGATCAGGCGGCTGACCTGGGCATCACTGAGTTCGGGATAGCTCTTCAAGAGCCAGGCGATGGCGTCGGGCCGGTCCTGCCGCTTCGAGATCGGGGTGTAGCGGGCGCCCTTCTGGCGGACCTTCGGGAGCGGGACCGACGGTTTCGACATTTCCAGCCGGGCGTCGGGATCCGCTTCACACTTCTCGATTTGCGCCTTGCTGACCTGGCCGTTTGCGACCGGGTCGAGGCCCTGCATACCCGGTGCGACTTCACCGTCCGCGATCGCCTGAACCTCGAGGATATGAAGGCCGCAGTATTCTGCGATCTGATCGAAAGTCAGCGCCGTATTGTCGACCAGCCAAACAGCGGTCGCCTTTGGCATAAGAGGCTGTGCCATCACTCGTCTTCCTCGTTTAAGGTGATACAGGCGGACCCTAGGTCTACGCCTGGAATGTCGCGCGCAATATAGCCGCCGCCCCAGGCCCGGTCAAACCCGCGGAAAAGCCGTCGCTAGAGCCGATCATGGATTGTCGGAATTGCCTTGCAACGCCGACAATCCATGTGAATCGGCTCTACAACTATTGAAATAGATCGGATTCACATGTTTTGAAGCAACCGCGACGTGGTTCCGTCAAAACATGACCCGATCTAGCCGATTGTCAGGACTATTTTTCCGATGTGGCGCCCTTCTTCCATGACGCGATGCGCCTCTGCGGCATCGTTCAGGGGCAGGGTTTGGTATATCACCGGTTTCAGCTTCCCGTCCTTGAACAGCGGCCAGACCCGCGATTTCAGGTTCGCCGCGATTTGGCTCTTGAAGGCAGTGTCCCGTGCCCTCAGGGTTGACCCGGTTATGGTCATCCGTTTGACGAAGACCTGTCTGAAATCCACCTCCGCCTTCGATCCGCCGAGGGCCGCGATTATGCAGAGCCTGCCGCTCACGGCCATGCAGGCGATGTTTCTCGGGATATAGTCCCCGGCGACCATGTCGAGCACGACATCGGCTCCATTGCCGCCGGTATGGTTCATCACCTCCTCGACGAAATCCTGTTCCTTGTAGTCGATGGCCAGTTCCGCGCCCAGATCGAGACACGCCCGGCACTTTTCGGCCGAACCCGCGGTGGCGATGACATGGCTTCCCAACTGCGAGGCGAGCATGATCGCGGTGGTGCCGATGCCGCTTGATCCGCCGTGGACCAGGAGGGTTTCCCCGGGCTGCAGGGCGCACCGATCGAAGACATTGCTCCAGACCGTAAAGAAGGTCTCGGGAATGGCCGCCGCCTCGACCATGCCGAGGTCGTCCGGAACGGGCAGGGCTTGGGCCGCCGGCACCGCGCAGTACTCGGCGTAGCCGCCGCCGGCAACCAGCGCGGTTACCTTGTCGCCCACATTCCAGCCGCCGGCACCGCCGCCGAGCGCGGCGACGGCGCCGGCGATCTCCAGGCCGGGAATATCGGTCACGCCGGGCGGCGGCGGATAGCGGCCTTCCCGTTGGACGATATCGGGGCGATTGACCCCGGCCGCTTCGACCCGGACCAGAATTTCGCTGTCGGCGACATCGGGAACCGGCCGCCGGCCGGGTTTCAGGGCCTCGGGCCCCCCCGGTTCCGGAATTTCGATGCATTGCATGTCGTCGGGGAGTTGATCGGTCATGGTCGCTCCGGTTGTCGCTCGTGGCTTTGGTCTAGTATGCTTGCCGTCAGCGGCCAGGCAAGACCCGGCGGGTCTTCCGCGGAGGGAGCGTGCGATGGATACCGATGATCTCGAACCCGTTGAGAAAAAACCGGATCAAAAGGACCTGGAGATCATGTCCATCGAGGCGCTGCACGAATACATCGCCGAAATGGAGGGAGAAATCGAGCGTGCCCGCGCGGCCATTGCCTTGAAAGAGGATGCTCGTTCCGGTGCGGAATCTGTTTTCCGCAAGTGACCGCCGCCGCCTACGGCCATGGCTCCATTAAGAGTCTCTTAAGCCTCGCCTGATAGATTGACGGTGATCGATGAGATCGTCTGGCGGATTTTCTCCGCCATTCGAACCTCTTTGACGCCTCCCTGTTAAACTCGAGCCGCCTCGATTGGAGGCGGCTTTTTTTTGTCGACAGGCTGTGGCATCGAGCCTTGACCCCTTGGCGGAGTCTTATGTAGAGTCCGCGACGAAGCGTACTTTACGGGCGAGTTTAACAGGGACTAGCTTGTTTTCGGGGCGGCCTTCGGGCGGCCCCAATTTTTTGTCAAAATTCCCCAGCAGTTGGGCCGCCCGGCCATTATCCATGTAGCGGCCGGGCGTACCCTTCTCGGTGTTCGCGTCTCGGTTACGCGGCCTTTTTGCCGTGTTCGATAGCCTTGGGCGCGGGGCCGCCGAGGATCTTGACCCGGCGCGGCTTCAGCTCCTCCGGAACCTCCCGGGCGAGATCGATCTCCAGCAAGCCGTCGGCGAGATGGGCATCAACCACCTTCACATGGTCGGCGAGCTGGAAGCGGCGCTCGAACGAGCGGGTGGCGATTCCGCGATGGAGGTAGGCGTTCTCCCGATCGGCATCGAGTTTGCCGCTGACGACCACGACGTCTTCCTTCACGGTGACGTCAAGATCCTGCTCGCCGAAACCCGCCACGGCGATGGAAATGCGATAGGCGTCATCGCTCAGCTTCTCGATATTGTACGGCGGGTAGGCGTCGTTGGCCTGGGCATATCGCAGCGCTGAATCGAGGCGGCGCTGCAAATTGTCGAAGCCGACGGAAGTGCGGAACAGGGGTGAAAAATCAAACGTGCGCATGACCATATTCTCCTTATGAAGCAACACGGTTTCCAAATGGCCCGCCAACTGGCCGGACCGGTTTTTCGGACGGCACCCTCTTCGTGAGGCATACCGCCGTGACCTTCATATAGCCGGCGGCCAACCGGCTTCAAGTCCCGTATGGTCGAAAATTTTCGGGGGAATTTGGACCTGCGGCGCGACCGCTTCGGGAGCGGCTGCGCGGTTTTTCGGAACTACTTGAGGCCCAGGTTCTGGAAGCGCTTGTTGAACTTCGCCACCTGACCGCCGCTGTCGACCAGGCGATGTTCACCGGTCCATGCGGGGTGGGATTTGGAATCGATGTCCAATTTGAGCGTGTCGCCGGCCTCGCCCCACGTCGAGCGCGTGGTGAATGTCGATCCGTCGGTCATTGTGACCGTGATCTCATGGTAGTCCGGATGAATCTCTTTCTTCATGTCTCCGCTCCGTCGGCGAGGGCGCTTATATACCTAAGGCCGGCCGCCCTGGCAAGCCGGGGATCAGCCGGATTTCCCGTTCGGGCCGCGGCCTCCAAAGGCAACGATCAACGCCGTTCCGACGATGACGGCGCCCATGTAGAACGGCCAATCCCGGCCCAACCAGGCAAACAGGATGCCGGCGGCTGCCGGGCCCAGAATCCGCGCCACGGTGGCTGCCGACCGTCCCACCCCCATGACACCGCCCTGTTGGTCCTCGGGCGCGCTCAGGGATACCAATGTGTTGACACCCGGCGTCGCCACGCCGAATCCAACGGCCATGACGGTCACGGCGAGGATCATCCATGTTTCGTTTGGACTGAGCGGCGTGGCAATCAATCCCACGACGAGCGCGGCGAGGCCCAGCCGCACCATGCCCCACTCGCCGATCCGGCGTGAAATGGGGCCGGCGAGTCCGCCTTGGATCGCCGCCATGATCAGGCCCATATAGGCGAACAGAAACCCGTTTTGGGATACGCTCCAGCCATACTCCCGCTCGGACCAGATGGGAAACATGGCCTCGATCCCGGCGATCCCCGCGACGGTAAGAAAATTCAGGCCGATGGCCACCATGGTCGGCCGCCGCCGGAGGGTCTCCATGAAACCGGTATGCCGGCGGCCGGGTTCATCCCGCTGCGCCCGGTCCCTGATTCCCCGCGGCGATGACTCCGGAAGCAGTGCCGCCGCCGCGGCGAACGCGACGAACGAGAAACCCGCCGCGGCGTAGGCTGGGAGCTGAAAATTGATGTTGGCCGGATCGGCGCCGCCGAGAATGCCGCCGATCGCCGGTCCGGCGGTAAAGCCCAGCCCGAAAGCGGCGCCGACCAGGCCCATGCCGCGGGCCCGGTTTTCAGGCGTTGTGATGTCTGCCATATAGGCGAATGCGGTGGCAATGCTTCCCGCCATCGCGCCTGCGAAGGCCCGGGCGAGGAACAGTCCGGTCAGGCTGTCGACAAGTGCCATCCAGATATAGGCGCCCACCGTTCCGGCGAGGCACATGACCAGTACGGGGCGCCGGCCTATTCGGTCGCTCAGCCGGCCGCAAACCGGCGCGGAGATGAGTTGGCACAGCGAGTATATCGAGATCAGGTAGGCGATCTGGTCCGGGGACGCCCCGAAATGCTCGCCGTAGAACGGGAGCAGCGGAATGACGATGCCGAACCCGATCAGGTCGATGACGACGACGGCGAAAACGATCATCATTGCCGAGCGGGGCGCGGCGGCGCCGGCTCGGCCACCGGCGTTGGCGACCGGTTCCTTCTCCGCGGTCATCGCTGGGTCAGCTTGAACTC
>CAZUGT010000306.1:0-1536 GCA_964620095.1 uncultured Rhodospirillaceae bacterium
TGACCGTGGGCTCGACCGTTTATTTGCCGGTCCAATGGGACGGTGCGCTGTTCAGCACCGGAGACGCCCACGCCGCGCAGGGCGACGGCGAGGCGTGCATCACGGCCATCGAGACCTGGTCCACGCTGACCCTTAAGTTCGATTTGCTGCCCGGGACCGATTTCGAGGAGCCGCGCGCCCGAATACCTGGACCGCTCGCGCCGGTGGTGAACACATCGGGCTACTACGCCACGTCGGCGCAGGGCCCGGATCTCTATGCCAACGCCCAGCAGGCGATCCGCTACATGATTCATCACCTGATGACGGAACGGGGCCTCTCTTGGCACGAGGCCTATGTCGTATGTTCGGTGGCCGTCGACCTTAAAATCTCCGAGATCGTCGATGCCCCTAACTGGCTGGTCTCCGCGTTCCTGCCTGACAGTATTTTCGCCGGCTAGCCGCGCTCCGGCCGTCATGCCCGTGCCCACCGGACCGGCTTCGCCGGCCGGAGGACAAGCTTTGACACGGGCATCCACGCTTTGCGGGGCGGCGGCACACGTGGATGGCCGGGCCACTTTGCCGGCTGGCCCGGCAAAGCCGGTCCAGTGGCGCCCGGCCATGACGATTTGGCAGTGTGCTCCTCACTGTCTCACTGTCTCTGTGGTTCAGGAATTGGAAATCCCCCAATCGAAGCCGAACCCTAGAGCCGGGCCGCCGCCGGGATCAGCGGCGGCAGGGCATTCAGTTCATCGATGCTGAATCCCGCCAGCTTCTTGTATTTGTCGGCGTGGTTCTTGAGGTCCTCGTGGGGCATGACGTCGTGGATGTCGTCGAACACGCCGCCGCATAGCTCCTCGATCACGTCGAGAATGGCGTCCGGCCCGTCGCCGCCGCGATTGGCATGGATCACCTTCTCGGTCACCGGGCGCATTTCATCCTCGTAGACCTGGAGCGCCTGCTCCGTCAGGCCGTGGGCGAGGAAGGCGGCGCCCAGCTTGCGGGCGTCGACGATGGCCTGGCCGGCGCCGTTGGAGCCGACGGGATAGGCGGCGTGGGCGGCGTCCCCGATCAGCGATACGCGGCCGTGGGTCCAGCGGTCCAGCGGGTCCCGGTCGACCATGGGATATTCGTAGATCCTGTCGCTGGCGCGCACCATTGCCGGGACGTCGAGCCAGTCGAAGACCCAATCCTCGTAGCGGGGCAGGAAATCGTCCATGTCCGCGAGCCGGTTCCAGTCCTCCTTTCGCCAGTTGTCGTCCATGTTGAACTTGATGCTGGCGATCCAGTTGACCAGCGCCTCGCCGGTGCCGAGATCGGTTTCGGATATGGGGTATGAGACGAAGCGCTGCGCGTCGTAGCCGACCATGACCATGGAGGCCCCGGTGAGGAACGGCTTCATGCGGGCGGTGCCGCGCCACAGGATGAAGCCGCCCCAGGCGGGCGGGCCCTCGTCCGGCGCCATTTGGGCGCGTATCGCCGAATGGATGCCGTCGGCGCCGAGGAGCAGGTCGCCGGTTTCGCTCCGGGTCTCGCCGGCGCGGTTCTCCAGGTGCAGCT
>CAZUGT010000307.1:0-7317 GCA_964620095.1 uncultured Rhodospirillaceae bacterium
CAGGTCGTCCTTCTCGAAGCTCGCCGCGGTCAGCGTGTAATAGCCGGCGATCCGTTCGGGCGGCTCGCCCGACGCGACGAAGACCCGCGCGACGCGCCGCCGGGCGTCCTGGGAAGCTTGTCGGCGGAGGTAGCGGTCGAGGGACGGCTCCCCGCAGGAGAAGGACGCGCGGTCGTGGTGCGCTCCAAGCGGCTCGACCGTCAGCGGTGTCTCATCCACCGATGCGCTCGCGGTAACGGCGCGCGGCCCGCCTCAGCGTCGCGTTCGGCGCGGGCGGGTTGAGCAGCGCGTCATGGAAGGCGTCCCAATCCGTCGCCGGGAGCACGATCCGCTCGCGCGCCTCGATCACCCGTTCGGCCGCGGCCACGGCGTTGTGCAGCACGAAACGGCTGAGCGTGGTTTCCTCGTAGGCCGCCGCGCGTTCGAGCTTGCGCTTGCTTCTGGCGTCGAGGCGCAGATGGACCCGATCATTCTTCGTCTCGGCTGTTTCGGCCATTACGCTGTCTCCCATATGAGATGATGGATCTATGTACCAAAACGGCGTACATGGCAAGCATCTCGGCGGGCGCGGCCGGCTCAAGTTTGCTTAGGCTAGAGCCGATCTAGGCGCCGCGAACCGTATCGATGATTTGGCCGCAATCGGGGGGCAGCGCCCCGCCCCGCCAGGCGACATGCCCGTCGGGCCTGACCAGAACAAGGGGCTGCTCGTAAAGCGCCGCGATATCATCGTTTTCTATATACCGCACGGACAACGGCACGCCCCGGTCCGCGGCTGCGGATTCCAGTTCGGCTGTCCCGGCGCCGTCAAATCGCAGCAGCGTGAAACCGCGTCCGAACAGGTCGAGGGTGGAGGTTTCCTCGTCCAGCCACGCATGGGGCGCCCGATGGCCGGGCCGGGCCGTCGGGGTGTAGTTCATCACCTCGAAGGGCGGTTCGGGCGTGCCGTCGGGCAGGATGACCGGCGAGTGTTCGTAGCGATAACCGAGGGGCACGCCCTCCATCACGTATTCCCGGTCGAAACGCTCCGCGTAGATGGTCTCGCCGATGCGTTCCCGGAGGTCGTCGCCTTCCGGCGCGGTGACGTCTTCGGCGCCCCTGGGCAGCTTCGAGAATTGGGTGAAGTTGCGGGCGGCTTCGTTGACGATGGTCCAGGCGACGGGCCGGCGCTCGGTATCGTAGCTGGCGACCAACCCAGCACCGCCCCAGCCTTCGAGACGCGCGGCGATCTTCCACGCCGCGTCCACCGCCTCCTGGATGCCGGTGTTCATGCCGAAGCCGCCGGTGGGCGACATCTGGTGGACCGCGTCGCCCGCCAGCAGGATGCGGCCTTCCTGGAACCGCTCGGCGACGACCCGGCGGCGCTCCCAGGGCAGCACCGAATAGATCTCGTGCTCGATCTCCTTGCCGACCGCGCGGCAAAGCTCCCGGCTCATCTCCTCAAACGGCGGCACCTCGCCGCCGGGCACCCGCATAAGCGAGAACCGCCAGAGGTCCTTGCCGTTGATGGAGACGATATCCGCCCAGACTCCTTCGCCGTCGATCATCCATTGCATGACGCAGCGGCCGTGCCTGAACAGCGCATCGTGATCCTCGGACCGGAAGAAGGCGTTGACGTTGTAGTTCATGGACATATCGCCTTCGAGGCCGATGCCCAGCTGCTCCCGCACCCCGCTCTCGGCCCCGTCGCAGGCGATCATGTACCGGGCGCGGATGAATTTGGTCTCGCCGGTCTTGACGTCGGTCACCCGGGCCGTCACGCCGTCGGCGTCCTGGGAGACCTCGTTGAGTTCATGGGAATAGAGGTTGGCCGCGCCGCCGAGCGCCATGGCGTGGTCGCGCAGGATGGGGTCGAAGTAGATCTGCGAGCAGCGCTGGATGGCCTCCGGCGAATTGATGCACGGCTCGTCCTTGCGGGCCGGAAATTCGTAGTGCGCCAGTTGATGGCCCGATGTCGCCGTCAAGAAGCGGATATTGCGGGGAAAATCCTCCGGGACCGAGCTTTCGCGCACCTTCCGGGCGATGCCCCAGCGGCGGCAGTGCTCGACGGTCCGCACCCCCACCTGGTTCATCTTGGGATGTTTGACCTCGCCGTCCCGGCGCTCGATCAAAGCGCTCCCGATCCCCCGCCAGGCAAGCTCGATTGACGCGGAAAGCCCCACCGGCCCGGCGCCGACGATGAGAACCGGTATGTCCAGGTCATGCTCGATCGGTATGCCCCCCGCGGATTGCCGCCACGCGGCCGTTCTACTAGTCTCGATTTCGGGGAGGATGCCATGCCCGTCAGGAACCTACAATATTACGCCCAGACCGTGCCGGACCTGGAGGTCGGCCGGAAATTCTTCAATGACTTCGGATTGGAAACCGCCGAGCGCGACGGCATGGTCGTCTGCCGCTGCGCGGGGCGCGACCAGGATCAGGTGGTGCTCATCGAGGGCAAGCGGAAACGCCTCCACCATGTGAGCTTCGGCGCCCGGGAAGGCGACATGGACGGGCTCCGTTCCAGGCTGGAAGCGGCCGGGGCCGAGTTCGCCGGCGCGCCCGAGCATTTCGACCGGGGCGGCATCTGGTTCCGGGACATGGACGGCATGCTCACCAATATCCAGGCGGCCGAGCCGGCGCCCTGGGACGAAGGCCTGGCGCCGGACTTCAACACGCCGACCAGGCATCCGCGCCTCGGCGAACGGACGGCGCTGATCGAGGATCCGCCGGTCCGGCCCCGGCGCCTGGGCCACGTGGTGCTGTTCGCCAAGGACGCGGTGGGAAAACAGAAGTTCTATACCGAGGTGATGGGTCTCGCGCTGGCCGACAGCGTCGCCGACTTCCTGCACTTCATGTACGCGCCGACGGGCAGCGACCACCACATCGTCGCCTTCGCCAAGTCGGGCGACTACGGCCTCCAGCATGCGGGCTTCGAGGTTGGCTCCACCGACGAGGTGGGCATGGGCGGCCGCCAAATGGTGGACAAGGGCTATATCGCTTCATGGGGCCCGGGGCGCCATGGGCCGGGCTCCAACGTGTTCTTCTACATGCGGGATCCGTGGAACGGCATCGTCGAATATTTCGCCGACATGGACTTCATCCCGGAAGGCGCCGACTGGAACGCCGAGAACTGGGCGTCCAAGGAATCGACGGTGGTCTGGGGAACCTCCGAGCCCAAGGATTTCCCCACCAACTTCGAAATCCTCGACGGCCCGGGGATGCATTAGCTGCTCACCGGCGGCGACGGCAAGCGGCAGCTTCCCTAGCTTCCCTATTCCGGCCGCTGGGAGGCCTCGACGATGCGGGGCAGAGTCACATGGCCGACCGGCGCGCCGGTCCGACCGATGACCGTCGCCTGGGCGAGGCCCGCCTTGGCCAGCGCTACCGAGGCGTCCTCGAGGACCGTCTCGGCGGGCAGTTCCATGCCGGTATTCACCCCTTTATAGCCGGTCATGATCGAGGCCACGGTCACCACCCGCCCCCGGTTGATGTGCTTCACGAAGTCGGCGACATAGTCGTCGGCCGGACGCATGATGATGTTCTGGGGCCCGGCCTCCTGGGCGACCTCGCCGTCCTTGAGGATGGTGATCCTGTCGCCCAGCTTCAGGGCTTCGTCCAGATCGTGGGAAACGAACAGGATGGTCTTGTTGAGTTCGGCCTGGAGCGCGAGGAGGACATCCTGCATCTCGGCGCGGATCAGCGGATCGAGTGCGGAAAACGCCTCGTCCATCAGGAGCACCTCGGCATCGGTCGCCAACGCCCGGGCGAGACCCACCCGCTGCTGCATACCGCCGGAAAGCTGGGCCGGATAATGGTCCTCGTAGCCGGTGAGCCCGACCCGCTCGATCCAGTTCCCGGTCCGCCGCCGGCGCTGGTCCTTGTCGACGCCCTGGATGTTGAGCCCGTAACCCACATTGTCGAAGACGGTGCGGTGGGGGAACAGGGCGAAGCGCTGGAACACCATGCTGACCGCGTGACGGCGAAACTCCATCAGCGCCTTGCCGTCCATCGCCGTCACCTCGGCGGGGCCGACCAGCACCCGGCCCTCGGTGGGGTCGATCAGCCGGTTGACGTGACGCAGCAGCGTCGACTTCCCCGACCCGGACAGCCCCATGACCACGTGGATAGACCCGGGCGCCACGTCCATGTCGATGGCGCGGAGGCCGATGACATGGCCGGTCTCCTCGAGGATCTGCTGCTTGTCCGCGCCGTCCCGGACGCGGTCCATCACCGCCGGCGGATTGCGGCCGAATACCTTGTAGAGTCCCTCGATCCGGATACCGACGTCGCTCATGAGCTGACGATCTGGCGGTGACTCTGCAGACGCCGGCCGTAATTCTGGGAAACCCGGTCGAAGACGATGGCGAGCGCGACCACCGCGGCGCCGTTGAACAGGCCCAGGGCGAAATACTGGTTGGTCACCGCCTGAAGCACCGGCTGCCCCAGGCCCTTCACCCCGATCATCGAGGCGATGACCACCATGGACAGCGCCATCATGATGGTCTGGTTGACGCCGGCCATGATGTTGGGGAGCGCCAGCGGCAACTGGACGCCGATCAGCCGCTGCCACGACCCCGCCCCGAAGGCGTCGGTGGCCTCGAGGATGTCCTTGTCCACCAGCCGAATGCCGAGATTTGTCAGCCGGATCACCGGCGGCAGGGCGTAGACCACGACCGCGATGACGCCCGGCACCTTGCCCAATCCCAGCAGCATGACCACCGGGATCAGGTAGACGAAGATCGGCATGGTCTGCATCACGTCGAGGATCGGCAGGATGATGCCCTGGGTGCGGTCGGAGCGGGACATGGCGATGCCGATGGGCAGTCCGATGGCGACGGCGATCACCGTACAGACGCAGATGATGGCGAGCGTCCGCATGGTGTCCTCCCACATGCCCAGGACGCCGATGACGGCGAACGCCGCGACCACGCCGGCTACCATTTTGACGCTTCGGCTGGCGCCGAACGCGATCGCGCCCAGCGCGATCAAGACCAGCCACCAGGGTGACGCCAGCAGGAGCCGCTCGAACCACACCAGGAAGGCCAGCAGCGGATCGAAGAAGTTCTCGATGCTCTCGCCGAAGGTTCGGGAGAAACCGCGGTAGCCTTCGTCGAGGGAGCGGCGCATCGCCCGCAGGGTCTCTCGGTTCAGTTCGGGAAAGGTCAACAGCCATTCGGGCATGGTAAATCTCCGCGCGGTTGCGCGTCTCTACGGTTCAACCTTGGCGCCTGCGTACGGAATCTACGACGTCGCCGCCTTCACCTTCGCGGCAATCGCGGCCGGCACCCATTGCGTCCAAACGCTCTCGAAGCTCTTGATGAAATGTTCCGCGGTCTCCTCGGCATCGGCCTGTTCGTTGTCCTTCCAGGCCAATACCGCGTTGACCACCTTGTTCTCCCAGGAGAACTTCTGAACGAAGCTCATCGCCTCCGGCGCCGAATCGGCGAATTTGGAGGTCACCACGGTGAGCACCTCGGACGCCGGGTACATGTTCGGCTTGGGATTCGCGCAGTCCGGTTTGGCCACGCATGCCCAGCTGGCCGGATCGTGGGTCATGCCCTCGAGCCGGACCAAGGGATACTTGCCGAGGATCGACGTCGGCGCCCAGTAGTAGCCGAAGAACGGCTCCTTGCGTTCATAGGCCTTGGCGATGGCCGCGGAGAGGCCTTCGCCGGATCCCGGATCGAAGGACACGAAACCGGCCTTCTTGAGGCCATAGGCCTCGAACAGGTTGGCGTTGATGATCTGGCAGGCCCAGCCCGACGGACAGGTGTAGAACCGTCCCTTGCCGGGCTCCTCCTTGTCCGGGAACAGGTCCGGACGCTTCAGGACCGCCTGGAGCGTGGTGAGCCCGGGATGTTTCTTGAGGAAATAGTCGGGTATCCACCAGCCCTCTTCGCCGCCGTCCTTGAGGATTTTCCCGGCGATCTTGAGCCGGCCTTCCTTGACCGCCCGGTTGATGACCTCGCGCGCCGAATTGATCCAGATTTCAGGCGCAAGGTCGGGTTCGCCCTTCTCGGACATGGAGGTGGTGGTCGGCACCGTGTCGCCGGGAACCAGCTCGACGTCACAGCCGTACCCCTTGTCCAATATGGCCTTGTACACATGGGCGGCGACGGCGGCCGATTCCCAGTTCATTTCGGCGATGGTCACCTTGCCGCAGGCGGCATGACTTTGGGTTGGCGCCGCGAGCCAAGCCGTCGCTACGGCCGCCGCGATCGTCAATTTACGCATGGGAAACTCCCTGAATTCGGATTGTGTTTAAGCGTGAGCCCTAAGCCTAACGCGGACCCGGCTCAAATTGCAAATTGGCGGCGGACTTGGCGCCCCTTGGCGGAGGTTTCCGATGATCGGGAAGCCGCGGCGCCGCTGGACGAACATGCCGGCCGCCGCGAGTCGATGCTATGTCCGCCCCGCGAAGTCCCGGAGCGCCGACACGACCCTGTCGGGCGCCTCTTCCGCGAGAAAGTGCTCGCAATCCTCGAACTCGTGCAGCTCGTAGTCCGACAGCGCGGACTTCCACCGTTCGAGTTCCTTCCCGCGGAACGCAATGTCCTTCACGCCCCAGAGAAGGAGCGCCGGCTTGTCGGCAAAGGCCGCGCGGCCGTCCCAGATCGAGCGCAGCCAATCGCTCGCGCCCACGATGTAGCCCGGCAATGCAGCGCTGGCGGCGCGCGCGGCAGGCGACGACTGCGCGTTGCGGTAGTGGGCCATGATCTCGGGCCTTAGGATACTCCGGTCGCCCACCGCCCTGGGCATGACTTTGTTCACGAACATGTTGCGATGCCGGATCAGATACTGGCCGATCCAGCTCGACATCAGGAAACTGAACGCCTTGAAGTGGAAGTCGTCGCCGACCGGCCAGCACCAACTGTTGGCAATGACGAGACGGCGAACGCGCACCGGATGCCTGCGCGCGAAGTCCAGGCCGATCGGCCCGCCCCAGTCGTTCATGACCAGCGTGATGCCGCGAAGACCGAGATGGTCGAGCAAGGCGGCGAACCGGCGCGCGTGGCTTTCCGGATGATGATCCTCGCGCCGGTTGCTGCGCGACGAGAGGCCGAAGCCGATATGGTCCGGCGCGACGCAGCGGAAATCCGAGCGAAGCTCTTGGACCACATGACGGAATTCGAACGACCAGGCCGGGTTGCCGTGCACGAACACGATTGGCTCGCCTTCGCCCTCGTCGATATAGTGCATCCGGTGATCGGGAGGCGCGGCGAAGAATCGGCTCTTAAACGGATAAAGCTCGTCCGACACCCAGTCCGGTCGACTTGTCGGCTCGACCTCGTTCATCCGGCCCACAAGTCCTCCAGCTTCGCGAGGCAACCGTTCCAG
>CAZUGT010000308.1:0-8426 GCA_964620095.1 uncultured Rhodospirillaceae bacterium
GACATCGACGTCGATCCCGTAGTCGCGTTTGGCATCCTCGGCCGTGATGAGCCCATCCAGAACGTCGTCGACGATGGCCTGCCGGTCCCGGTCCCCGGGATCGCCGTAACCGCCGCCTCCCGGAAGCTCCAAAATCAGCCGGTCTCCATAGGGTACGGACTGGCGCCCCTTGCTCTCGAGCTCCGGGCCGGACTTGAGCCGAACCTCGCCCTTGGCGCCATCCATCCCGCCAAATCTCCCGCGGGGGGCATTCCATGTCCGGTCGAACATGGCGGCGACGCTGAACGGCGTCCCGGCCTCTCCCCCGATTTCGATGGTTTGGCCAAGTCCGCCGCGAAACTTGCCGGCGCCCCCTGACCGCTCCCGCAGTTCCTTGCGCCAGATTATCAGCGGGAAACAGGTCTCGACGGCTTCCACGGGAGGGGTGCGGACACCGCTCGGAAAAGCCGTCGTGGAAAGCCCGTCCATCGTCGGCCGCCCGCCCGTTCCGCCCGTATTGAACATGATGACGTCATAATCCTCGGACAGTTCATCGGCCGATGCGATGACCTCCGGCGCGACGCCAGTCGGGCCGCCTCTCAACATGGGATTCCACATGGCCCCGGCGCCCTCCGCCGGAACCCGATCGGGAATGACGGGCGCCAGGCAGCCGAAAACCACATCCGGCAGCATCTGGCCGATGACATGCCGCGCGGAGACGGGCATGGGCCGAACGGCGTTCAGAATGCCGCCTTCCGGCGCCGATACGGTGATGGGCTCGATCGATCCAGCATTGCACGGGATGTTCGGGCCGATGATGCAGTTCACGCCGAAGGTCGTGTAGGCGAGGGTGAAATTGTGAACCAGGTTGATGCCGTAGGTGCTGGCCGGAGACGAGCCCTCATAGTCGATATGGATGTGTTCATCGGCAATGGTCAGCTTGGCTTGAATCCTGATGGGTTCATCGAAGCCGTCCAGCTCGACCGAATGCGGATAGTCGCCGTTGGGCAGTTTCTTGATCGCGTTGACGATGCTCTTGCGGGATTGGTCGATTATGTAGTCGCCGACCTCCTCGATATCGTCGATTTCAAACTCTTCCAGCATGCCGACGAGCCGCCTGGCGCCGTCGTCATTGCAGGCCATCATGGCGTAGAAGTCGCCTTCCATGTCGGTGGGATTTCTGACATTGGTCCTGAGCAGGCCCATCAAGTCCTCGTTCACCACGCCTTCCCGGGCCAGGTGCATGATCGGGATGTTGATGCCTTCCTCGAAACATTGCCGGGCATCGGGCCCGAATCCCAAACCGCCCATATCCACGATGTGACATGTATTGGCCAAGAGACCGACCGCGCGGCCCTTGTGGAATGCAGGCGTCACGACGGTGACGTCGTGATAGTGCCCGACGGACAACCATGGATCGTTGGTCACGAACACGTCGCCCGGCTTCATGCCGTCGATCGGAAACTTCGCCAGGAAATGCTCGACGCAGATCGCCATGGAGTTGACATGGCCCGGCGTTCCGGTCACCGCCTGCGCCACCATCTGTCCCCGCCGGTTGAATACGCCGGCGGACAGATCGCCGCATTCCCGGACCGACTGGCTGAACGCCGTATGAATGACCACTTGCGCCTGCTCCTCGATCGCCGAGATCAGGCGGTTCCAGATTAGCTGATAGCGAATTTCGTCGAACTGACCCATCTTTGGTCTCCCCTATCGAGCCTCGCGTGACAGCTCGATGGCTCCATTGGATACGATTTTGGCGCTGAAGCTCGATCCCACCAAGGTCGAGGTTTCGTCCTCCACGATTATAGCAGGTCCCGTCACCTCGGTGCCCGGCGGCAAATCGTCTCGAACGTAGACCGCATGGTCGATCAGTTCGAGGGTCGCGGGATCGAATGCCTTGCGGCATTCCGATTTGGGACCGGAGGTGGAGGAAGAGGCATCGGCGGTGACGTTGTCGGGCCGGGATGCCGTGCTCACCGTGACCGACCAGGCCACAACCTCGGCATCGACGATCCCCTTCATGTTTCGCCCAAACACGTCCGCATAGCGTTCGTCGAACAGATCCTTGAGCGTATCGCCGGCGTCTTCGCCGAAGACGCCGTCCGGTACGTTGACGACAATTTCATGGCCCTGGCCGCAATAGCGCATGTAAGCCTGCCGGCGCACGTCGAGGCCGCTCGCCGAGCCGCCGCCCAGCCTAACATAACCTTCCGCTTCGTCCTGCATCTCCTTCAGCGCATCGTTGACCCGCCCCACTTCGAAGGATTCCATTTGCTGGTAGAAGGTTCTGACCACCTCATAGGACACCGGCGCCCTCAAAAACCCGACGGCGGATCCCACACCGGCATTTCTGGGAATCAGAATTTTGGAGATGCCCAATTTCTCCGCGAGCCGGCAGGCGTGGAGCGGCGCGCCGCCGCCAAACGCGATCAAGGTCCGGTCATCCACATTCTTCCCGCTCTCGATCGCATGTACCCGGGCGGCGCTGGCCATGTTCTCGCAAACCGTCTCCGTGACCCCGAACGCGGCATTGGCCGGCGGCACCTTCATCGGTATCCCGATGGTTTTTTCGATGGCCGACACCGCGGCCCGCCTGTCCAGCTTCAATTTGCCGCCGGCGAAATTGTCGGGGTCGATTGCCCCCAGCAACAGATTCGCATCCGTTATCGTCGGTTCGCTCGCTCCCTGGCCATAACAGGCCGGTCCCGGATTCGATCCCGCACTCTGGGGTCCGACGCTGATGCGGCCGAGCTCGTCCATCCAGGCGATCGACCCGCCGCCGGCGCCGATCTCCACCATCTCGATTACGGGAATTCGAAGCGGGATTCCGCTGTCCTTGCGGAACCGATAGACGCGAGCCACCTCGAACCTGCGGCTGGACTGCGCACGGCCGTCGTCGACGAGACAAATTTTCGCCGTGGTTCCGCCCATGTCGAACGACATCACCTTGTCCAGATTGTTGGACTTGGCGATCTCGCTGGCAAAAATCGCGCCGCCCGCCGGCCCCGATTCGACCAGCCGGACGGGAAATTTTCTGGCCGTTTCCACGGTGGTCAGGCCGCCGCTCGACAACATCAGCAATAAGGGGCAGCCGTAACCCGCCTCCTTGAGCCTGCTCTCGAATTTCTCGATGTAGCGGGCCATGCCCGGCTGGACATACGCGTTCGCGCAGGTCGTCGAGAACCGTTCAAACTCCCTGAATTCCGGAGATATCTCGGATGAGATCGAGATCGACCAGTCCGGGCGCCGAGACCGGATATAGTCTCGAACCATGATCTCGTGAACGGGATTGACGTAGGCATGGACGAACGCGACCGCGACGGACTCCGTGTTTGCGGCGTCCAATGCCGAGAGCATGGTCTCCAGGCTGTCTTCGGTGAGAGGCACCAATACCTCGCCCCGGGCATTCAGGCGCTCGGGCACCGTAAACCGCCGCCTGCGCGGCACCAGCGGTTCGGGCTTGACGATGTTGATGTCGTATTGTTCCGGCCGGCCTTCGGTGCCCATTTCTATGGTGTCGCGAAAACCATCCGTGGTGACGAGCGACGTCGTCGCGCCCTTTCGCTCGATTATCGCATTCGTCGCCAACGTCGTGCCGTGAATAATCACGCCGATATCGCCCGGCGAGACGGCCCCCTCCGCCAACACCTCATCCAGGCCCGTCATGCAGCCGAGGGAGGGATCGTCCAGGGTGGTCAGCACTTTCGTGGTCAACCGGCGGCCGGCGCCTTCGAGGGCCACGTCGGTGAAGGTTCCCCCGATGTCCAGCCCTACGCGATACCTGTCATCCTGATTGGACATGTCCCCGGTATTCCCTGAGCCCGCCGTCGTCCGCCGTCAGCGCCGGTCGTGTGCGAGGCCTTTTTGGCCCGCCGCATGTTCCGGTTGGAAAGTATTTGACCGTAAAGGAAGCACGCCGCGGACCGCCGATAAATTTCGACACGATTTCGAGAATTATCGACACCAGCTTGTTGTGCGCCAGGGCCGGTTTCGTAGGCCAGACGTAGGGGCTGAACCTGAAGTTGCCCGGGCCGAGGAAATCGCAGAGCGTTATTTGCACGATGATGCTTCCGGTTGCGGTGTCCCGCCTAGAACCGATCTAGGCGAGGACCCTCCTTGTGGAAATCGTCATTCCGGGCCGCCGGTCTTCCTGGGGAGACTTGCCGAACTCGGTTTTGTAGGTACGGGAAAAATGCTCCAGGCTTCCGAAACCGCTCGCCACCGCCACCTCGATGAGCGGCAGTTCGGATTGCAGCAGGAGGCGCCTGGCGTGGAGCAGTCTGATACGGCGGTAGTAGCGGACCGCGGATGTCTTTACGTGCTCCTTGAACATCCGTTCGAGTTGACGCTGGGAGATACCCACCTGGGCGGCCAGCCTGGCTATGGGTATCGGGTCCTCTATGTTGCCTTCCATCAGATCCACGACCTGAAGAACGCGGGGGTTCGTGATTCCGAGACGGAACCGGTTCGAGGTTCTCTGGGTATTCTCCGCATTCCGGATTTCGCCCATGATGAACTGATCGGAGACCTCCGCCGCCACGTTGTGGCCGAAATGGACGCTGATCAGATGGAGCACCAGATCCATCGCCGCCGTTCCGCCCGCGCAGGTGAACCGGTCACGGTCGATTTCGAATAGATTCCGGGTCGCCTCGATTCGCGGATAGGTCTCGATGAAACTGTCGAGAAACTGCCAGTGGATGGTCGCCCGGTATCCGTCCAGCAGGCCGGCTTCGGCGAGGAAGATGGAGCCCGCCCCCAATGCGCCGAGATGGGCGCCCTTGCTGTCCAGCATCCGCAGCCAGGACTTGACCGGCGCGCCGACCGACAGGACCGGTTCGAACCCGACGCAGCAGATCGCATTGGGGAAATAGCCCGCATCCTTCAGGGAACAGTCGGCGACGATGGACATTCCGTTGATGGCCTCCACCGGCTCGCCGTCCCGGGAAATGAGCGTCCACTCGAAAAGCCTTTCGTCGCAGATCCGGTTGGCCATCCGAAGGGGGTCGATGGCGTTGATGAACGGGACGATCGAAAACTTCCGGGCCAGATAAATCCCGATCCTGATGGGACCGGCGGTGTCGGTCACTTTCAGCATGAACCAAATTGTCCGGGAAAGGCCGCTGGTTTATTGGTCGGTCTCATCGCCCAAGCAACTCCCCTAGCGCGTATCCATGGTCGACGGAAGCCAGGTCGCGATTTCCGGAAAAATCGTCAGCAGTATGACGCCGACGATCATCAGGCAGAAGAACGGGATGGTCGCCCGCGCGATCTTGAAGATGCTGATGCCCGTCAGCCCCTGAATGACGAACAGATTGAACCCGAGCGGCGGCGTGATTTGCGCCATTTCGACGACGATGATGACGAAGATGCCGAACCAGATGAGGTCGAAGCCGGCCGACGTCACCAGGGGAAGCACGACGGTGGTGGTCAGCACGATCATGGATATTCCCTCGATGAAGCAGCCCAGCACGATATAGAGCAGGCACAAGGCCGCCATGAGGGCGAAGGGGTGCAGGTTGAAGGATCCGATCCAGCTCGCGAGCGCCGCCGGCAGGCCCGAAAACGCCAGCGACGTGGTGAGGAACGCGGCGCCCGTGAGGATGAAGAAGATCATGCAGGTCAGCCGCGTCGCGCCGAGCAGGCTTTCGGAAAACGTCTTCCAGTTGAGGGTGCCGGTCCAGGCGGACAGCAGGAGGGCGCCGATGACGCCGCCGGCGGCGGCCTCCGTCGCGGTGGCGATTCCGAGATAGATCGAACCGATCACCGCGGCGATCAGCAGGACCACGGGGATCAGTCCCTTGGAGCGCCGCAATTTTTCCCGAAAACCGATTTTCAGGTCATCGAAGGGAACGCTGCCGGTCCTGACGACCGCCGACAAGCCGATATAGCCCATGAACAAGGCGATCAGCATGAGACCGGGAAACACCCCGGCCAGAAACAGCCTGACGATGGAGACGTCGGCGGCCACGCCGTAGACGATCATGATGATCGACGGCGGGATCAGCAGGCCCAGCGTTCCCGACCCGGCCAGACTGCCGATGCTCAAATTCTGGTCGTAGCCCTGCTGCCTGAGTTCGGGCAGGGACATGCGGCCGATGGTGGCGACGGTCGCGGCCGAGGAGCCGCAGACGGCGGCGAAGATTCCGCACCCGACCACGTTCACGTGCATCAGCCGTCCCGGCAGCCACCGCACCCACGGGGCCACGCCCCGGAACAGGATTTCGGACAGCCGGGCCCGGAACAGGATCTCTCCCATCCATATGAACAGCGGCAGGGCGGCCAGCGTCCAGGACGCCATGGTCTGCCACACCGACGTCGCCAGCGATTTCTCCACCGGCACCGTCCCGAAGAAGGTCAGGCCGATCCAGCCGACCCCCAGAAGCGACAGGGCGATCCACAGCCCGGAGCCCAGGAACAGGGCGAGGAAGATGACCAGGGTCACGGCGATCTGGGTGAGTTCGGGGGTCATGGGCCTGCCCTGCTAGTCCACGTTTTCCACCGGGCCGCCGAGCGACTCGCTCTCGATCATGTAGGGCGGCGTCCGTCCCCGGAGCGATGCGATCACGTCGTCCAGCACGGCGATGGTCAAGAGGAGCGAGCCGAGGCCGATGGAGATCTGGGGAATCCAGATGGGTATCACGATCAGGCCCTGGGACAGCTCCTCGAACCGCAAGGAGTCCCAGGCCATGTCGAAGGCGGAGTAGGTCAGGAACCCGATGAAATAGAGCGCGACGGCCATGACGCCCAGCTCCATCAGCCGGCGCGCCATGCCGTCGAACAGGTGGATCACCACCGTGACGCGGATGTGGCTGCCGTGCCGGTAGGTATAGGCGAGCGGCAGGAAGCCGGTGGCGACGACGCTCCAGGCGGTCAGGTCGTCGGCGCCCTTCACCTGAACGCCCAGCTCCCGGCCGATCACCTGGGCGCAGATGAGCAGTCCGATGGCGACGATGAACAAGGCGGCAAGGACACCCCCGGCGAAATACACGAAATCCAGGGTTCTTCTGGCCATGCCGCCCTCTGGTTGTGGCGCCCGGCCGGGGCGGCGGGTCCCGCCCGGGCCGGGTCAATCGCTCCTACTTCTCCAGCGCATTATAGGCGGCGATGAACTTCTTGCCACGGTCTCCCGCCTTGGCCAGCCACTCGTCGACCATTTGGGCGCCGATCTTCTCGAGCTGGGCGAGGAACGCCGCATTCGGCGGCGCGACCGTCATGCCGTTCTTCGCCAGGTTGGCGGTGAGGCCCGCCTGGACGTTGGCGCTCATGATCCAGCCGCGGGCCTCCGCCTTGGCGGCGGCGCGGGTCACGGCCCGCCTCGTGGCGGCGTCGAGCCCGTCGAAGGCCTTGGCGTTCATGATGACCATGTTCTTGTTGTTCATGGCGTTGACGTCGTAGTAGTGGGAGGTGAAATCCCACGCCTTGGTATAGTTGCCGGTCGCCGCGGAGGTGATCATCGCGCTGACCACGCCGGTGGCGAACGCCTGGGGCACTTCGGCGGACTGGACCGTGGTCGGCACGGCGCCCATCAGTTCGGCGAAGCGGGCGGTCAGGGCGTTGTAGGCCCGGAACTTCACGCCCTTGTAGTCGCCGGTCGAGTTGATCGGCTTCTTGGCGTAGAGGCCCTGGCCCGGCCACGGCACCGAATACACCGCCATCAGGCCCTGGGATTTCAGCTTGGCCTCGATGTGCGGCAGGGTCAGTTCATAGACTTCCCAGGCCGTCGGCTGTCCCTTGGACAGGAACGGTATGCCGTCGACCTCGAAGAACGGGTCTTCCTTGCCGTAGGCCGACAGCAGGATCTCCCCCAGCTGGACCTGGCCCGTCTGCACGCCGCGCTTGATCTCGGGCATCTTAAGCAGCGAGGCGCCCGTATGGAGCGTGATGTTCAGCTTGCCCCCCGACGCGCGGGCCACGTCCTTGGCGAAGCGGGCGATGTTCTGGGTGTGGAAGTTGTTGTCCTTGTAGGCGGTCGCCATGTTCCATTTGGTCTGGGCGTCCGCGGCGGCCGCGCCGAGGGCGACCACGGCGGCGGCGGAAATGGAGAGAAATGTCTTCACTTTAACCTCCCGGGTGAAGGATTGACGGTCACGAACCGGGGAACGGCCTCCGTCGCGCTTCCAGGAGTCCCCGGCCCGAGGGGCGCGAATCTTGCGATCCGCGCCGGCGATGGAATTCGAAGTATCCGGGCCCGCCTTTCGGGAGACATGACGCAATTCGCCATTAATTGGACGATAATCGACATGGGCCGGGCGGCGGCGGCCGGGCGCGAGGGGCCGCGAGCCATGCATTTTATGCATAACGACAAGGTATTGAAATTCCATAATTTATAATCATTTTCCAATTCGGCGCTTTTCGCGACAATGGACATTCATGGACATTAATAGACATTTATTGTCACCCGTTCGGGAGGTAACGCACCGATAAGGTCGTACAAAAACGCATAG
>CAZUGT010000309.1:0-19248 GCA_964620095.1 uncultured Rhodospirillaceae bacterium
GACGCCTACCTGCATCTCGCCATCGGGGGCGCGAACCGGGACCCGGCCAAGTTTCCCGATCCCGAAAAATTCGACATCGGCCGCACGCCCAATCCTCATTTGGCCTTCGCCTGGGGCAAGCACATCTGCCTCGGCGCGACACTGGCCAAAATCGAGGGCCGTCACGCGGTCGGCAAGTTCATTCAGGGCTTCGAGACGATCGAGCCCGCCGGCGAGCGGGACCGCGTGCTGCGGGCCCGTTTCCGCGGCTACCGCCACGCGCCGGTGAGGGTAAGTTAGCCCGCATTTCCCGCCGGGGTTACGGCCTGTGTCGCGTCCAGGCAGTCGAGCCGCGGCCCGACAGCGTCGCGCAGCGCAGACCATGACCCCGGCGGGAAATGCGGGCTAAAGGCTGTTGTCCATCCGCAGCCAGTCGTAGCGGTCCATCGACCTGACGTCGATTTCCTCGGGTGTCAGGCTAACGGCGTCCCTGCGCAGCACGTTGAGCGGCACCGTGTCCCCGGCTTCCCCGCTATTCCAGAGCTTGCGGAAGTAATCCGCCTGACCGGAGACGGGATTTCCGCCGACGCCGAGAATCATATCGCCCGGCTGGATGCCGGCGCGGGCCGCCGGGCCGCCGGGACTGACCCGCGACACGATAACCCGGCTATGGAATTCCTGGGTGTTGGCGCCGATCCAGGGCCGGTACGGTCCCGCGCGGCGGCCCTTCGAGAGCAAATCGGCGAACACCGGCTTCAATTCGTCGATGGGCACGAACATGTTGCCCGGCAGCGGATGGCCGAGGCCCGAGGAATCGCCGACGAACAGGGATCCGATTCCCAACAGTTTTCCGTCCCGGCCGAGCAATGCGGCGCCGCTGTGGAAGGCATGAGGCGGTGAGGTGAATATCGCCTTTTCAAGCAGGTACTCCCAGGCGCCGGCGAAGGGCCGGCGGGAGACGACTTGCGCCGTCGATATGGGCTGCGCGCCGCCCCGGCTGACGATTAGGACTTGATCCGTCACGTTCAGCTCCGCCGACCGTCCGAACCTGATGGGTTCGACGCCGAGGGGCCGCCGCGCCTTGATAAGACCGAAACCGGTCTCATGATCGTAAGCCACGATGCCGGCGGGGATTTGGTTGCCGTCGGCGCCGGTGACGACCGCCCCCGATGCTTCCAGAATCAAATAGCCGATGGTCAGCACCAAGCCGTTGCCGTCGACGACGACGCCGCTGCCTTGCCGTTCGGTTCCGAGGAACCGGGCAGTCCGTGCTTCCGCCGGCACTTCCGCCTTCACGTTGACGATGGCGTTGAGCAGTTCTCCCGCCCGGTTGCCGGATTGGGCGGCGGCGGACTGCGGGAGCATGAGGGCTGCCGCCAAGATCAGCATGGTGAACAGGGTAGGCGCGCGCCGTAAGGTCATATCTGTTACCTCGAAACGGAAACGAATCGCCCCAGGCTTCAACAGTGATCCTACCCCCGCGGCGAGTCAAAGCCTATGTTCGGCTCAACACGGGAACGTGACCAAATCCTTGCGATCCGGAGGCAGCGCCCATGTAGCCGGCGGTTTTGGACTGAGTGGCCGGACCCGGCGTGATATAACGGGGCATGTCCGACGCTTTCGATCCCAGTGATCCGGCGCCCGCGCCGCCGGCCCCGTCCGGGTCGCGCGCTCCAACCGCCGAACCGCCCTATTTCAAGGGCCTGAACGAGGAACAGCGGCGCGCCGTGGAGGCGACCGAGGGTCCGGTCCTGGTGCTTGCCGGGGCCGGCACGGGCAAGACCCGGGTGCTGACGACCCGGCTCGCCCACATCCTGATGAACGGGCTGGCGCGGCCCTGGGAGATCGTCGCCGTCACGTTCACCAACAAGGCCGCCCGGGAAATGAAAGACCGGGTCGCGGCGATTACCGGTCGTCCGGTAGAGGGATGGTGGCTCGGGACGTTCCATGCCCTGGCGGCGCGAATTCTCCGCCGCCACGCCGAGGCTGCCGGGCTCAAACCCAACTTCACCATTCTCGATGCGGACGACCAATTGCGGCTGTTGAAGCAGGTGATGGAAGGCCGCGATATCGACGACAAGAAATGGCCGGCCCGGATGCTGCTGGGCGTTATTCAGCGGTGGAAGGATCGGGGCCTGACGCCGGAAAAGGTGTCCGACGAGGAAGGCGGCGACATCGCCGGCGGGCGTCTGATGCAGCTCTACGCCGCGTATCAGGACCGGCTCCGCGCCCTCAACGCGGCCGATTTCGGCGATCTGCTGCTCCACAATCTGACCCTGTTTGCCGAGCACCCGGATATTCTGGCCGAATATCAGAACCGGTTCCGCTATCTGCTGGTGGACGAATATCAGGACACCAATGTGGCCCAGTATCTCTGGCTGCGGCTGCTTGCCCAGTCCCGCAAGAACCTGTGCTGCGTCGGCGACGACGACCAGTCCATTTATTCCTGGCGCGGTGCCGAGGTCGGCAACATATTGAAATTCGAGAGGGACTTTCCGGGTGCGGAGGTGATCCGACTGGAGCGCAACTACCGCTCGACGCCGCACATATTGGGCGCCGCTTCCGGCCTGATCGCCCACAACGAAGGGCGGCTCGGCAAGACCCTTTGGACCGGGATCGATGCGGGCGACAAGGTCGGCGTCCAGGGCGTGTGGGACGGCGAGGAGGAAGCGCGGGTCATCTGCGACGAAGTGGAAGCCAAACAGCGCGGCGGCCATTCGCTGGAGCAGATGGCGGTCCTGGTGCGAACGGGTTTCCAGACCCGAGCGTTCGAAGAGCGGCTGATCACCCTTGGGATTCCCTACCGGGTCATCGGCGGCCCGCGGTTCTACGAGCGCCAGGAGTGCCGGGACGCCATCGCGTACTTCCGGGTGATCGTCAGCCCGGACGACGACCTTGCCTTCGAGCGGATCGTCAACGTGCCGAAGCGGGGTCTTGGGCAAGCGACGCTGCAATCGGTCCACCGGCTGGCGCGGGGCCAGGGGGTGTCCCTCCATGAGGCCTGCCGGATGATCGCCGGGACCGACGAGCTGCGGCCCAAGGCGCGGACGACATTGACCGCGCTGATTACCGATTTCGAGCGCTGGCGCTCCCAGTTGGAAATCCTCGATCACGCCGAACTTGCGGGGGTGGTTCTCGACGAGAGCGGGTACACCGACATGTGGCAGAAACAGAAAAATCAAAACCCCGAAGCATCCGGGCGCCTGGAAAACCTGAGAGAGCTCGTCAACGGCCTCGAGGATTTCGAGAATCTGCAGGGTTTCCTGGAGCACGTCAGCCTGGTGATGGAGAACGAGGATAACGCCACCGGCGAGAAGCTCAGCCTGATGACCCTCCATGCGGCCAAGGGTTTGGAGTTCGATACGGTGTTCCTGCCCGGCTGGGAGGAGGGGTTGTTTCCCCATCAGCGCTCCCTCGACGACGAGGGCCTGAAGGGCCTCGAGGAAGAGCGCCGCCTGGCTTACGTGGGCCTCACCCGCGCCCGCCGGAAGGCGCATGTCACCTATGCCGCCAACCGGCGCATATACAATCAGTGGCAAAGCGCCCTCCCGTCCCGGTTCATCGACGAGTTGCCCGAGGAACATGTGGACGCCATGGCGGAAAGCGGGCTCTACGGCGCCCAGGCCCGCCCGGTATTGCGGGAAACGCCGCAGGCGTTTTCGTTTCAGCGGACCGGCCGCACGCCGCGCCGCCGGGACGGGGTGATCCTGGACGGCGAGGCCTGGGAGATCGATACCGCCGAGGGCGACTCCCGGTTTGAGGAAGGGGCGCGGGTGTTTCATGAGAAGTTCGGTTACGGCCGGGTGGAATCCCGGGACGGCAACAAGCTGGAAGTGGCTTTCGACAAGGCGGGCACCAAGAAGGTTATCGACAGCTTCGTCGAACCCGCCTGACCGTTCGCCCGTTGGCAACGCCCTCCCACATTTTCCGGGTCCGGATTTCCGCATCGCCCGAGGCCGCCGACGGTATCGCCGCGGCCCTCGAACCCCATCTCGATTCCGTCGCCTGGACCCACGACGAAGACGGGATGCTCGCCGAAGCGGTGATCACCGGATTTGCATCCGGCCCGCCGAACGAGGCGGCCATCCACCAGGCGGCCGCCGCCGCGGCAGACGCCGCCCGGCTGGAGACGCCGGAAATCGACATCGCCCGGATCCCGATGCGCGACTGGGTGGCCGGCAATCTGAAGGAGTTTCCGCCCCTTGCCGCCGGGCGCTACTTCGTCTACGGCGCCCATTACGAGGGAAGCGTGCCGGCCGGGAAGATCGGCCTCCGCATTCCACCGGGAGCGGCCTTCGGGACCGGTGATCACGGCTCCACACGGGGCTGCCTGTTGGCGCTGGATGCCATGCGCGGCGCCGCCCCGCGCCAAGCCTTGGATATGGGATGCGGGTCGGGGATATTGGCGCTGGCGGCGGCGAAAAGGTGGCGGGGGACGAGGAAAATCGTCGCCGCCGACATCGATCCCGAAGCCATCGAAATCGCCGCCGCGAATTTCGCCGCGAACGGTGTCGGGAACCGGGTCGAGAGCGTCGTGTCCCGTGGCTATGGGGCCCGGCCGGTCCGCCGAAGTTCATATGACTTGATTTTGGCCAACATCCTCGCCAGTCCGTTGACCCGGATGGCGGGGGACCTGGCCCGTCATCTGGCGCCGGGCGGCACCGCCATCCTCTCCGGACTGGTGGCCCGAGATGCCCAGCGGGTGCTTACGGCGCATCGGCGGCAGGGTCTTTTTCCGGTTCGGCGCATTGTCATTGACGATTGGACGACGCTCGTCCTCGGACGGCGCTAAATGCTGAGGACCACCACGACACTGCCGCCGATGCCCACGGCGGCGGCGGTGAACGAGGCCAGCCAGCGCCAATCGTCGGGGACGGCGATCCGCCCGTAGAGATTGGTGAACGTGCCGAGGGCCATGGCGGCCAGCGGCCACCACCAACGCCCGACGAAAAAGCCGGCGATCAGCATGGCGATCACCGCCCCGCCGCAAAACCGGGCGAGAAAGCTGAACAAATCGGGATAGGGCCCGAGATAGGCCTGGGTCTTGTTCTCGACCACGAGGACCCGGCGCTGATCGTAAGCGAGGGCCAGGCCGAGTACGGCGAGGTAATACCACTCCATGGGCGATCCAAGCTCGCCGGCGTATCAGCCGTCAAGGACGGCGAGCATCTCCTCCACGGTCGGAAATCTTTCTCGCGGGTGACCGCCGGTGGCCTGGGCGATCTCGGCATCGGCCACTTTCACCCACTCGGGAAAGCTGACGATCCGGGCATTGCGTTCGGCCAGCAGCGCCCGGACGGCCTCACCGCCGCCTTTGCCCGAAGCCGTGACCTGCCGCGAAATCACGTCGGCGACCTCCCGGGAGTCCGGCCCGTTGGTGGGGATGGTTCCGGTCGGGCCCCGCTTGGCCCAGCCGACCACGTAGAGGTTGTCCTTGACGAGGCCGTCCTCGTTGGCGACCTGGCCGCCGTTCATATCCAGTTCTCCCGGCGGCACGGTGTGATAACCGATGGCGGTGACCACGGCGCCCACCGGCACGTCGAAGGTTTCGCCGGTGGCGACGGCGCGGCCGTCGACGACCTCGGTGCGCTCGAGCCGGATGCCTTCGACCCGGTCGCCGCCGAGAATTTCCTTGGGCGAGGCGTAGAATTGGATGTTCATCCTGATCGGGAGGTCCGGTTTGTTCTGGGCCGCCAGCTCATTCAGTATTTTAAGGTTCTTCTCCTTGACGCCTTTTTCGCGGGCCTCGAACGTGTCCGGAACCTCGCCCGGCAGTTGGGCCGGATCGACGATCGCCTGGCAGCGTTCCAGCTCGCGGATTTCGCCCAGTTCCTTGGGCGTGAAGCCGGCCTCGTTGGGGCCGCGGCGGCCGAACATATGCAGGCCGGTGTAGGTCGCCGCCTCGATGGCTTCGGCCGCATGGGCGGCAATGTCCGAATCCACCATTTCCGCCGGGGTCTTGGCGAGCACCCGGCAGACATCCAGCGCCACGTTGCCGATGCCGATGACCGCGACGCCTTCACCGTCCAGCAGCGGATCCAAATGGCGGTAATCGGGGTGAGAGTTGTACCAGCCGACGAACGCGCATGCCCCATAGACGCCCTTTAGATCCTCGCCGGGGATTCCGAGCTTGCGGTCGTTGTAGGCGCCGACGGCCAGAATGACGGCGTCGTAATGCTCCTGCAGTTCGTCCAACGAGACATCCCGGCCGACTTCGACGTTTCCGAAATAGCCGACAGTCTCCATTTCGAGCGTCCGCCAAAACTGGCGCGCCGTGTTGCGGGTCTTGAAATGGTCGGGGGCGACGCCGAAGCGGATCAGCCCGAAAGGGGAAGGAAAGCGTTCGTAGACGTCAATCCGGCAATCTTCATACAGTTTAAGCAAGGCGTCGGCTGCGTACATTCCGGCAGGGCCGGAACCCACGATGGCGAATCGGGCCGTCATAGAAATCTGTCTCCCATCATCCCGGCGCCGGCGCGCCGAGGGCACAATCGTTCAGTCTTCAGAAGGTCGGCTGGAAATTGGCTGGGTGCTTGATCCACACTTTTTTGGCTGAATTGCGGGCCGATTGTGCCACAAGACCTAGGCCGGTCAAGGGTACATGGCCGGCTTCATACCCGTTCGATCGCCACCGCGATGCCCTGGCCGACGCCGACGCACATGGTGCAGAGCGCCTTGTCGCCGCCGCTCCTGAGCAACTGATACATGGCCGTCGTCACCAGCCGCGCGCCGCTGGCGCCCAGGGGATGGCCGAGGGCGATTGCGCCGCCTTGGGGGTTCACCCGCGGGTCGTCGTCCTCGACGCCGAGTTCGCGAAGCACCGCCAATGCCTGGGCGGCGAAGGCCTCGTTGAGTTCGATGACGTCGAAGTCGCCGATCTTGAGGCCAAGCCGGTCCATCAGCTTGGCCGATGCGGGGGACGGTCCCATGCCCATTGTCCGGGGCGGCACGCCGATGGACGCCATGCCGAGCACCCGCGCCTTGGGCGTGAGGCCGTGATCCTTGGCGCCCTGCTCGGATGCCAGCACCAGGGCGCAGGCACCGTCATTCACGCCCGACGAGTTGCCGGCCGTGACCGAGCCGCCGTCGCGGAAGGCCGCCCGCAGCTTGCCCAGTTTTTCCGCGGTGGTGCCGGCACGGGGGTGCTCGTCCAACTCGACGACGATCGGATCGCCGCGCCGCTGGGGAATGGTGACGGGAACGGTTTCCTCGGCCAGGCGCCCGTCCGCTTGGGCGGCAGCGGTTTTCTCCTGGGAACGGGCGGCGAAGGCATCCTGATCGTCCCGGGAGACCTGATGCTCTTCGGCGACGTTCTCGGCGGTCTCGCCCATGGAATCGAGCCCGTACTCCCGTTCCATCTTCGGGTTGGGGAAACGCCAGCCGATGGTGGTGTCGTAAATTTCCGCCCGGCGCGAGAACGCGGCGTCCGCCTTGGGCATGACGAAAGGCGAGCGGGACATGCTCTCGACGCCGCCGGCGATCATCAGATCCGCCTCGCCGGTCCTGATCGCCTGGGCGGCGCTGCCGACCGCGTTCATCCCCGAGCCGCAAAGCCGGTTGACCGTCGCACCGGGTACACTTTCCGGCATGCCGGCGAGCAGCAGGGCCATGCGCCCGACATTTCGATTGTCCTCGCCCGACTGGTTGACGCAGCCGTAAATCACGTCGTCGACCGAATTCCAGTCCACTTCCGGATTGCGCTCCATCAGCGCGGCGATGGGAATGGCCGCCAGATCGTCGGTCCGAACCGAGGACAACGCTCCTCCATAACGTCCGATGGGGGTGCGGATGGCATCGCAAATAAAGGCTTCGCTCATGGGATTCCTGGACCGGATGGTCCACTCCGTGCTGTCGCGCGTTCGGCATAGTTAGCCGATGAATCCGGGCGGTGCAAACGACTCGCCCCCGGGCCGCCTCCCTGGAGCGGACATGCCGGGAGTCCCCCGTTGACCCCTGGAATTGTTGGGTATACTAACGACCGCTCGACCGGCAAAACCAAACCGGCGCGGCTCCGCGCCAAGTACTTGGGAACGCAAAAATGGACCTCACGCTCAAGGTCACCGACATCCGGGACCTGACCTCGGAGATCAAGCAATTCACGTTCGTCGACGAGGGAGGCGGTGAGCTGCCGGCCTTCGAAGCCGGCGCGCACATCGACGTCCACACCGGCAACGATCTCTGGCGTTCATATTCGCTGGCGAACAGCCCGGACGAGACCGCCCGATACATCACCGGTATTCTCCGCGAGGAGGGCGGCTCCGGCGGATCCAAATGGATGCATGACGAATTGTCGGTCGGCGATGTCATGGAGGCCCGGGGGCCCTTGAACGACTTCCCGCTGGTCGAGAGCGCCGAGAGCCATCTGCTGATCGCCGGCGGCATCGGAATCACGCCCATGTTGGCCATGGGCTACCGGCTCAAGTCCATCGGCGCCGATTTCCATCTCCACTACTGTACCAAGACGCCCGAGGGCACGGCCTTCATGGACGACGTGAAGGAGGTGTTCGGCGGCAACCTGACCTTCCACCACGACGGCGGCAATCCGGCCGACGGCATCAAGCTGGATGACGTGCTGACGGAGCAGCCGGAGGGAGCGCATGTTTATATCTGCGGTCCCGGCGGCCTGCTGAATGCCGCCCGCGAAGCGGCTTCCCATTGGTCGGATGGCTCCGTGCATTTCGAGTTGTTCTCCAGCGCCGCCAGCGGCGGCGCCGCGCCGGCCCACGAGGAGGGCGATCAGCCCTTCGAGGTCGAGCTCAAGAGTTCCGGCCAGGTATTCACCATCCCCGCCGACCGGACGATCCTGGAAGTGCTTCGCGACGAGGGGGTCGATACCGTCTATGTGTGCGAGGAGGGCTGGTGCGGCACCTGCGAAACCGGACTGGTTTCCGGCAAGGTGGACCACCGGGACGAGTGCCTCACCGACGACGAAAAGGCGACCAATACCAAGATGCAGATTTGCATTTCCCGCGCCTTGCCGGGCGAGCGCCTGGTTCTCGACATCTAGGCCGCCCCGATGATCCGGCTCTACGGCTATTTCCAATCGAGCGCCGCCTACCGGACTCGGATCGCCCTGAATCTCAAGGAGCTGGATTACGAACAGGTGGCCATCCACCTGACCAAGGATGGCGGACACCAGTTCACCGAGGAGTACACGAGGCTCAATCCGCAACAACTGGTGCCGGCGATCATTGACGGCGACGTGACCCTCACCCAGTCCATGGCGATCATGGAGTATCTGGAGGAGGCGTATCCCGGCCATCCGATCCTGCCGGCCGATCCGGCGGGGCGGGCCCGGGTCCGTTCCCTGTCACAGATTGTCGCCTGCGATATTCACCCGCTGAACAATCTCAGGGTCCGCATATATATCGTCGAGGATTTCGGCCTGACGGAAGACCACCGCCAGACCTGGCAGGAACATTGGATCAACAAGGGATTTGCCGCCTACGAGAAAATGGTGGCCGGCGGCGCGGCATTCAGCCACGGGGACGCCCCGACCATGGCGGATATCTGCCTGATCCCGCAGATGTTCAACGCCCGCCGCATCAATATGGATCTCTCGGCCTACCCCAACCTGCTCAGGATCGAGGAAGCGTGCAACGCGCTGCCCGCCTTCGAACGGGCGCACCCGAAGAACCAGCCGGACGCCGGCTGAGCCGGCCTGCAATTCACGCCTTACAGGCTCGAGGCCTTTACGTCGGTCATGGTCCGCAGCCGGTCGCCCATCAGATTGAGCGACAGGATGGTCAGGAACATGAACAGCGACGGGTACATGGAGATGAACGGATTCTCCGACAGCTCGTCGAGGCCCTCGGAAATCATCCGGCCCCAGGTTGGCGTGGGGGGCGGAATGCCGACGCCGAGGAAAGACAAGGTTCCCTCGAGCACGATGGTGAACGACATCACCAGCAGCGAGTAGGCGGCGACGGGAACCATCACGTTGGGCAGCAACTCGCGCAACAGGATACGCAGGTGCGAGGCGCCCTGGGCCCGCGCGGCGATAACGAACTCCCGCTGGGCGTACAGCAGGGTATTGGCCCGCGCCACCCGGGTGAACTGCGGGATCGTGTAGAAGGCGATGACCAGCACCAGATTGATGATCGTCGGACCGGCGAAGAACAGCACCGCGATGGCGAGAACGATGTTCGGGAATGCCAGGATGCTGTCGATGAGGATACTGACGCCGGAATCCACCTTGCCGCGGAAATAGCCGGCGCACATGCCGAGCGTCAGACCGATGGCCATGCCGATGAACGGCGAGGTGAAGGCGACGCGGAAGGAAATGCCGGCGCCATGGATCAGCCGCGAGAACATATCGCGGCCCAGATGATCGGTGCCCACCCAGTATTGCGCACCCCAGCGTTCATTGACCGCTGCGTAGTCCTGTTCGAGCGGGTCGATGAACGGCAGGAAATTGGTCGAGATGGTGGCCGCCAGGATGAGCAGGATCCACGAGGTGGCGAGCCAGAAGATCATGCCGAGCCGGCGCTGATCCTCGATGCGGGCGCTGACGATTTCTTCCCGTTTGCCGAACGGCCAGAGGCGCGAGATGAGTGACGAAGATGTGCCGATTGCCATTTTCGCCTCCTATGCCCGCCGCGCCACACGCGGGTCGAGGACTGCGTAGAGCAAATCGACCAACAGATTCACCACGACATAGACGATGGCAATGAACGTGATCACCCCCTGGACCATGATTTCATCCCGGGTGTCCACGGAATCGATCAGCAGCTTGCCCACCCCGGGTATGCTGAACAGGGTTTCGATGACCACCGTGCCGGTAATCAACTGGCCGATTTGCAGGCCCAGCAAGGTGACGAAGGTGAACGAAGACGGCCGCAGCGCGTGGTGGAACAGAATGTACCAGGTGGTCATTCCCTTGGACTTGGCCAGCGCGATGTAGTCTTCCTGCAGCGTCGAGATCACGTCGACCCGCAACACCCGCATAAGGATCGGAAACTCGATGGTCGCCAGGGTCAGGGCGGGCAGGATGAACCCCTTGATATTGCCCCACGGGTCCTTGGAAAAGTCGGTATGGCCGGACGATGGCAGCCAGCCGAGTTCGATGGCGAATATCCAGATATAGACCGTTCCGGCGACGAACACCGGGACCGACAACACACCGAAGGCAAACGCCGATATGCCCCGATCGACCGTACTGCCCCCATGGTAGCCCGAATAGATTCCAATGGGGATGGCCATGGCGATGGCGAGAATCTGCGACATGATCATCAGTTCGAGGGAAACCGGGATGCGCTGCACCAGTGCCTCGGTGACCGGCTGGGTGGTCACATATGACCGGCCGAGATCCCCCTGCACCATATTGCCGAGCCAAAGCGCATAGCGGACGATGAGCGGCTTATCGAGATTGAGCTCTTTTCTCAGCGCCTCGCGGGCCTCCACCGAGCCGATTTCGCCGGTATCCGCATCGCTGAGGATGGCATCGACGGTGTCGCCCGGCAGCAGGTCGAGCATCATGAAACTGGCGAACGTCACCAGGAAGAAGACGGGGATCAGGTGGAGGGTCTTCAGCCGCAAATAGGCCACGGAATCAGCTTTCCTGTTCGGTCAGCGGGAAGTGACAGGCAACATGATGGCCGCTCTCGATCTGGCGGAATTCAGGCTCCTCGGCGGCGCAGCGCTCCTGGGCATGCGGGCACCGGGTCCGGAAACGGCAGCCGCTCGGCGGGTTGAGAGGCGAGGGGATTTCACCCATCAATGCCGGCCCCGCGTCCGCGCCGATGGTCGAAAGATCGGGGATGGTCGCCATCAGGCCCGCGGTATACGGGTGAGCCGGCGCCTCATAGATGCGCGCCGAATCGGCCAGCTCGCAGAATTTGCCGAGATACATCACCGCAACCCGGTCGCTGATGTTTTTGACCACCGCCAGATCATGGCTGATGAACAGCAGGGTCAGGCCGTAGCGTTCCTTCATATCCTCGAGGAGGTTGAGAATCTGCGCCTGCACGCTCACGTCGAGGGCGGACACCGGTTCGTCGCAGACGATGAGCTTGGGTTCCATGATCAGCGCCCGGGCGATGCAGATGCGCTGGCACTGCCCGCCCGAAAATTGGTGCGGGCGCCGGTCCATGGCCGTATCGGGGTCGACGCCGACGGCCTCGAGCACCTCCCGGACCCGGCGTTCCCGTTCCGCCGCATCCTTCATCCCGGCAATCACCAGGGGCTCGGCGACGATATCCTTTACCTTCCGCCGCGGATTGAGCGAGGAGACCGGGTCTTGAAAAATGATCTGCAGGCGGCGGCGGACCTGCCGCATTTCTTCATGGTTTAGTTCGCTGAGGTCCCGGCCTTCGAAGGTCACCTTGCCCACGGTCGGCGCCGGCAGCTGAATAATCGCCCGCCCGGTGGTCGACTTGCCGCAGCCGGACTCGCCGACAAGGCCGAGAGTCTCGCCTTCGGCAATATCGATGGTGATATCGGATATCGCCGCGAACCGCTGTCCCTGGTTGGTGTACTCGACGGTCATGTCCTCGATGGACAAGAGGGCGTTGAGGGCGTTCATGCGCTGACCGCCTCCTTGACTTGGAGGGGATACCAGCAGGCGTAAATGTGGCTGGGATCGTCGTCATGGGCGAGGGCGGGCATTTCCGCCGAACACCTTTCGGCCGCATAGGGGCAGCGTTCGGCGAAGCGGCATCCCTGGGGCACCCGCAGCAGGTTCGGCGGCAGGCCCGGAATTGCGTCGAGACGTGTGTGGGGCGGGTCCGCCAGATTGGGCGCGGATTTCATCAAAGCCTCGGTATAGGGCATTCGCGGCCGCCGGATCAGTTCCTCGGTGGAACAGCTCTCGACGATCTGGCCGGCATACATGACGGCCACATCGTCCGTAAATTGGGCGACGATGCCGAGATCGTGGGTAATCAGGATCACCGCCATGTTGCGTTCGGCCTGCTGACGGCGCAAAAGGTCGAGGATTTGCGCCTGAATGGTCACGTCAAGCGCCGTGGTCGGTTCATCGGCGATCAGCAGTTTGGGCTCGCCGGCGAGCGCAATGGCGATGGCGACGCGCTGACGCATGCCGCCCGACAGGTGCATGGGGAAGCGATCGAGCTGTTGGGCGGCGTCGGGTATGCCGACCGACTCGATTAATTCGACGGCGCGCCGTTTGGCTTCCGCGCCCGGCATGCCCAGGCGCTTGACCAGGACCTCGGTGATCTGCTTGCCGATTTTCTTGACCGGATTCAGGGACGACATGGGGTCCTGAAACACCATGGCGATTTCGCGGCCCCTGATCTCCCGCATGTCTTTTTCCGGCAACGCCATCAGGTCCCGTCCCTCGAACCGGACCTCGCCCTGGTTCAGGACCGATCCGTCCTTCGCCAGGATGTCGATAATGGTGCGGGAGAGCACGCTTTTGCCCGAGCCGGATTCACCGACGATCCCTAGTGTACGTCCGCGCTCCAGACGAAACGAGACGCCGTCCACGGCGTGGGCCACGCCGCGCGGCGTATCGAAATGCGTATATAAATCGACGACTTCCAGCAGCGGTGAAGCCGAGGTTTCAGAATCCATGACCGCCTTCGAGGGCAATCAACCGTTGGTCGCGCATGCCATCCCCAAAATAATTCTTGTACCAGTTCTATAGGGCGACGAGTGTTGTTTCTTGATTTGGCGAGACCGAAGCCGTCCCGTAGACAAAGCCTTATTGTCTTTGTTGCTTTGGTTTAAGCCCAGATAGGCTTCGGCTGTCAAGGCGGGGCCGAAAGGAACGGCCCCCGCCGGTTCTGGCTACATCGGGTCTCCCAGGCGCCCCTGGATTTGCGGCGAATCCGCCGCGTAGCGGTAGCACCTGAAGACCACGTTGTTGTTGTAGTAGGCCGGGTGGTCGTACTCGACGAAGAACGGGCTGCTGTAATCCCAAACGATCTCTTTTTCCGGGGTCACCTCGAAGAGGCGGCCCCACAGGCCTTCGCAGATCAGCGTGTTGCCATTGGGCAGCCGCTGACAGCCGCTGATGAACCAACTGAAGAACGAGCGCGGCGGGTCGCCGACATATTCCCAGACGATTTCGTTGGTTTTGGGATCGAGCTCGATGACACGGGAGCCAACCTCGGGGCCGTGGTAGCCGACGGGCATCGCGCCGTTGGCAAAAAACAGGATGTTGCCGTTGGGCAGCATTTGGACATCGTGCTGTTGACCGAATTCAAAGTCCTGGAGCGCCCAATCGAATTCCTTGGTCTGCTTGTTGATGATCGCCATCACGCAGGTATAGCGCTGATTGATGATGACGTTGCCGTCGTTGGTGGGGGCGACGGTGTTGGCGTGGCCATACTCTTTCCGAACCAGGCCGGGATGGATGTGCCACTTTTCCATGTCCATGTGGGTGCCGGCGAACCATTCCCAAACGGTTTCGCCCCCGGGCGACACTTCGGTCACGGTATCGGCGTAAATTCCGTCCTCATGTTCCGTGCCGGGCCGGCCGCCTTGCACCCGCCGGGCCTGTTCGTCGGTCAGCAGGCGCCAACCGGCATAGATGGTATTGCCGTTGTCCAAACGACGGAAATCATGGTGCTGGCCGCTGTCCACATGCTCCCAGACGATGTTGCCGTCCCAATCGTACTCGACCAGATGTCCGCCCTTGGCGGGGAGCCCCTGCGGCCCCTCTTTGGTGCGCAATGCGACGAGGAGGTTTCCATTTTCCAGCAGGTAGGCGTAGTTGCCGACGTCGGACGGCAGGTCCCAGGAGTGGACCACCTTGCCGTTCATATCGATCACGTAGGTGTTCGGCAGGCCGAGCGGCGTGAACAACGTAAAGCCGGGCGTCGCCTTGTCCTTATCGAAGTGATTTACCCCGGGTACAACCTGTCTGTTGGGCATGGGTGTTCCTCCCAAAAATAAATTTGACCAAATATTTGCGTGATATTTCCACCGGGGACGGCCGAGGAATCGCCGTCCCGTCATCCAAATCCGTTGCCTGTCGCCCCCCTGCACGGTGCACGCCTAAGGTGCTGCCTGGGATGGACCGGGTCAAGACTCAACGGCCAAAGTCCCGCGCCGCGCAAACGAGCAGCGCCGATTAGCCGCCCGGCAGATTGTCGCCGTGATTTGGATTGTCGATGAAGTAATTGACCAGGGCGACCGCTTCCGGCTCATCCCACTCCGCGCCGCCTTCCAGCTTGCCGACTTCGCGGCCCTTGCGGTCGAAGACATACGTGGTCGGCATCTGCCGGACTCCGAGCCCGCGTACGGCGGTGTTCTCCCGGTCCAAATAGAGGTCCAGGTTCTTTAGTTTCAACCGCCTTATCATTTTAAGTGCTACCGGTTTGCCGCCCCGATCGATATTGATCGCCACGACTTTGAACTCTTCGCCGTCCAGACGTGCCGCCAGGCGGTCGATCGAGGGCAGTTCGTGGACGCACGGTGCGCACCAGGTGGCCCAAAAATTCACCAGGACGACCTTGCCGCCGAAATCCTTCAACGAAACCGTCTTGCCGTTGGCGTCTTTCCAGGTGATCTCGGGCCGCGGCCGGGTGACGGGTGCAACCTGGAATACCTCCATGTGGCCTTCGAGCCTGGGTCCATCGGCCGCACGGGCCGGCGCCGAGGCCGCTGGAAAAGCGATGACGAGGGCGGTGAAAAGCGCGAAAGCGCCGAATTTCGTTCCGGCGGCCGGCAAGGTCATCATCCGGTTCCTCATGATCGGTTTCCACGGCCGCAACGCCAAGAGGCGCCGCCGGCCTTGTCCTATATGTAAGGCTATCGGCGCCGTGCGTCGGGTAAAACGTGCGTGACCGGCCAGTGACCGGCCAGTGACCGGCCAGTGACGACGTGTGACGACGTGTGGATCCGGGCGCCCACGAAAGCGGTTTTGGCCGGCCCGGTTGCCGCTCCCCCGGCTACCCGAAACGCCCGGTAACCGTTTCGTTGAGCAGACATTGCTCCGTTGCAATAATATTGCGGATTTACAATTGACTAGTTTGTCGGTCCTGTCTCACACTGCATGCGAAAGGTCCAAGTCCGGATTCTAGCGGAACGCAAGTCAGTCCCAATCGACCACGGAGGTTCATCATGAAATCCACACCTATTCTCGTTGCCGCTGCGGCGGCAGTTGCACTCGTCGCCGGTGCCGCTCAAGCGGCAACCTTGGACGACGTCAAATCCAAGGGCGTCCTAGCATGCGGCGTGAGCACGGGGCTGCCCGGCTTCTCGGCGCCGGATGCCAACAAGAACTGGAACGGCATCGATGTTGATGTTTGCCGTGCGATCGCGGCGGCCGTTCTGGGCGATGCCAAGAAGGTCAAATTTACTCCGCTGACCGCGAAAGAGCGTTTCACGGCTCTGCAGTCCGGCGAAATCGACGTTCTAAGCCGGAACACGACCTGGACGCACACCCGTGACACGTCGCTCGGCCTGAACTTCGCCGGCGTCCACTACTACGATGGTCAGGGCTTCCTGGTCACCAAGAGCCTCGGCGTGAAGAGCGCCAAGGAATTGGATGGCGCGGCGGTCTGCATTCAAGCCGGGACGACGACGGAGTTGAACCTCGCCGACTATTTCCGGTTCAACAAGATGCAGTACAAGGCTGTCGTTTTCGACACCTCCGAGCAGACGTTGGCCGGTTTCGAGGCCAATCGCTGTGACGTGCTGACCTCCGATCAGTCACAGCTCTATGCGCTGCGCACCAAGATCAAGAATGCCGCCAACACGGTCGTGCTGCCTGAGGTTATCTCCAAGGAACCCCTCGGTCCCGTGGTCCGTCAGGGCGACGACCAGTGGTTCAACATCGTCAAATGGACGCTGAACGCGATGATCAATGCCGAAGAGCTCGGCGTCACCTCCAAGAACGTCGATGCCAAGAAGTCCGACAAGAACCCGGCCGTCGCCCGTCTCGTCACCGGCACGGGTGACATGGGCAAGAAGCTTGGCCTCGATAACGACTGGGCCTACCGGATTCTCAAGCAGGTCGGAAACTATGCCGAGATCTTCGAGCGCAATGTCGGTTCCGGCTCGCCGCTGAAGATTTCACGGGGCCTGAACGCCCTTTGGAACAAAGGCGGCATCCTCTACGCACCGCCGATCCGCTAAACGGAATGGCAAACCCCTGAGGCCACCGGTCTCAGGGGTTTTCACTTTCTGATCTCCGGGGGCACTAACTTAAGAAAAGACCGATCGATGGCCGACCAACCGACATCCGGAGGCGGTTCACAACCATCGAAGCCGCCGCCGTGGAATGACCCAGCCGTCCGCTCGATCGTCTTCCAGGTTCTGGCGTTGGTCGTGTTGGGATGGTTCTTCTGGACCATTCTCAACAACACCCTCGCCAATATGGAAACGCGGGGCATCTCCACCGGTTTCGCCTTCCTTAGCCGGGACGCCGGGTTCGGCATCCTGATGAGCCTCATTCCCTACGACGAAAGCAACTCCTATGGCCGGACTTTCGTCGTCGGTCTGCTCAACACGGTCCTGGTCGCCTTCCTGGGGATCATTTTGGCGACCATTCTCGGCTTCATCATCGGTGTCGCGCGGCTGTCCAACAACTGGGTGATCGCCAAATTGGCGACGGTTTATGTCGAAGTCGTCCGCAACATTCCCCTGCTGTTGCAGATTTTCTTCTGGTACATCGCGGTGCTTCAGGCGCTGCCCGGCATCCGCCAGAGCATCACGTTTGGCGACTCGTTTTATCTCAACAACCGGGGCTTTTTCTTTCCAAAACCCGTTTTCGGCGACGGGTTCGGCGTCGTCTGGATCGCATTGATCGTCGCTATCGTCGCGATTGTCTGCCTGAGAAAATGGGCCAAGCAACGGCTTGATCAAACGGGTCAACAATTTCCGGTCTTTTTTGCCTCGGTCGGCCTGATCATCGGACTGCCGCTGATCGCCTTCCTGGTCATGGGGGCGCCGCTGACCTTCGAGTATGCCGAGCTGCAGCGTTTCCGGCTCGCCGGCGGGGCCAGCGTCATTCCGGAGCTGATGGCGCTGCTGTGGGCCCTGACGATGTACACGGCCGCGTTCATCGCCGAAATCGTGCGCGCCGGTATTCTGGCCGTGAGCCATGGTCAGACCGAGGCCTCCCGCGCGCTGGGGTTGAAAAACAGCCAAACGCTGCAGTTGGTGGTTATCCCCCAGGCCATGCGGGTGATCATTCCGCCGCTGACCAGCCAGTACCTGAATTTGACCAAGAACTCGTCGCTGGCGACGGCCATCGGCTATCCGGATCTGGTGTCGGTTTTCATGGGGACGACGCTCAACCAGACCGGTCAGGCGGTCGAGATCGTCGCCATGACCATGGCCGTCTATCTGAGCATCAGCCTGTTGATTTCCCTGGTGATGAATATCTACAACAGGAAAATGGCGCTGGTGGAACGATGACGACGACCTGGCAGCCTTCACCTGACTTGCCGCCGCCCGCGTCCACGGTCGGCGCCGTCGGCTGGGCGCGCAGCAATCTGTTCTCGACTTGGCTGAGCTCCGTATTCACCGTCGTCCTGACGCTCGTCACCATCTACTTCCTCTGGCAGATATTGGATTGGGGGATCTTCAGCGCCGACCTCGCCGGCAAGGACCAATCGGCCTGCGAGGGCGACGGTGCGTGCTGGGTCTTCGTCAAGGACCGGTTCAACTTCTTCATCTATGGCTTCTACCCGGACGCCGAGCAATGGCGGGTCAACGTCATGTTCATCCTGCTGGCCGCGCTCATTTTCCCGCACTTCTTCGAGAATGCGCCTTACAAGAAAGCGCTCGGCTGGATCTTCCTGACCGTCTACCCGGTGGTCTCCGGCATGCTGCTGCTCGGCGGCGTCTTCGGTCTGGAGTTCGTCGATACGGACAAGTGGGGCGGGCTGATGCTCACCCTGGTCCTATCCTATGTGGGCATCGTCGCGGCCCTGCCCATCGGCATATTGCTGGCGCTCGGCCGGCGTTCGGAAATGCCCGTCATCCGAACCATCTGCGTGGCCTTCATCGAGCTATGGCGCGGCGTGCCGCTGATCTCGGTGCTGTTCATGGCGTCGGTGATGCTGCCCTTGTTCCTGCCCGAGGGCACCAACTTCAACAAACTGCTCCGGGCGCTCATCGGCATCACCATGTTCCAGTCGGCCTACATGGCGGAGGTGGTCCGGGGCGGCCTGCAGGCGATTCCCAGGGGTCAGTACGAAGCCGCGGCGGCACTGGGTCTCGGCTATTGGCGCTCCATGTGGCTGGTCATCCTGCCCCAGGCCCTCAAGTTGGTGATCCCCGGGATCGTCAACACCTTCATCGCGCTGTTCAAGGACACCACTTTGGTGTTGATCATCGGCCTGTTCGAGGTGC
>CAZUGT010000310.1:0-15692 GCA_964620095.1 uncultured Rhodospirillaceae bacterium
CATGCCGACGCCCACGCGCTCCTGCCGGCAGAGGATGGGCCGGATACCGATCTCGGCGCAGGGCTCGATCAGCGCATTGCGGGGATAGCAGGACAGAAACCCGGTACCTTCCCGCCGGAGTATTTCCGTGATGGCTTCGGCACCGTTCATGCGTCTCTCCCGTCGAGCAGGTACGGTGCGTTGCATTCCCGCGCCACGTCCCTGATTTCCTCGGCCAGCCGGTCGGTCACCGGGATTCCCGACTTGGACCGTTCGGCGTAGGCCGCGCGCTCCGGGTCTCCGGCGACCAAAACGGGCTGGCCGGGGTCCGCGGGCTCGGTTGCGTGCAGGGCGTCGATCAGGTCGTCCATTTCGTCCGGAAACCCGTCATCGCCGCGCACCGCCGCAGGATCCGCGGCGAGAAAGAAGTGCCCGACATTGCCGGCCGCTTGTGACCGGCCGGTGAATTCGTCGACCCGGAACATGGCCGCGCCGGAAAGCACGCTCGAAAGAATGTCCACCATGGCGGCCAGTCCGTAGCCCTTATGGCTGCCCATCTCCCGGCTGCCGCCGAGGGGGGTGAGTTTTCGCGCTTCCCTTGCCGCGGGGGCATCGGTTGTCGGCCGGCCGTCCCGGTCCATTGCCCACCCGAGGGGAATGTCGATACCGGCACGAACCGCGACCGAGAGCTTGCCGATGGCGATCGTGCTGGTCGCCATGTCCAAAAGGAACGGCGGATTGCGGCGCGCCGGGGCGGCGAAGGCGATGGGGTTGGTTCCGAACATGGTCCGTTTGCCGAAGGTGGGTACGACCAGGGAACTCGGCGTGCCGGTCAGGGAAATTCCGATCAGACCTTCCTCGGGGGCCATGGCCGCGTAATAGCCGGCGGCGCCGAAATGATTGGAGTTCCGGACGCTGACCAGGCCGATGCCCGATTGCTTCGCCTTGTCGATGGCTAGGCCCATCGCCTTCACGGCGACCGGATGGCCCAGCCCATGACCGCCGTCGATCAGCGCCATGGACGGCAAATCCCGGACCACCCTGATCTCGCCGTCGGCGACGATCATGCCGTCCCGCCGCATGTTCCGGTAACCCGGCAACATGCCGATCCCGTGGGAATCGATGCCTTTGAGGTCGGTATCGACCATCACCCGGGCCGCAGCCTCCGCGTAGCCGTCGGGCATTCCCCAGGCGGCGAATATTTCGACGATCTGGCGGTTGAGCAAATCCGCGGGGACGGTGAGCACGGGTCGAACTACCTCTGGCGCGGCGCCGCTTGACCGGCGCAAGCTTGACATGCGTGGCACCCAGCGGCCACTCTTCTCGCAATCATCCTATCGATGGGTGTTTTAACTCACAAGGCGTGGAAATGGCCGCGAAACCAGCTCTTCGATCGGTGCAGGGGTCGGGTCCCAAACAGGATTTCAACGGGCCGGCGACCTATGCCGACATGATTGTCGCCGACGTGCGCGAAGCGGTGTTCGCCCGCCGGATGGGTCCGGGTGATTTCCTCGGTTCGGAAAAGGATGTTGCCGCGCGGTTCGGCGTCAGCCGCAACACGGCGAGGGATGCGCTCCGCACGCTGGAAGCACTCGGCATCGTCGATATCCGTGTGGGCGCAGGCGGCGGCGCCCGGATTGCATCGGGAAGCCCCGACAAATTCGCCGAGGCTCTCGCCATTCAGTTCAATCTCGCCGGCGTCAGCGAGGTGGAAATCCTTGATGCGCAATGGGCGATCGAAGGGATGGCGGCGGAACTCGCGGCAGCCCATGCTACGGAATACGATTTACAACATCTGGCCGAACTGCTCGCCGAAGCCGAACGCCTCGAGGATGATCCGGCGGCCTTTGCCGACAGCAGCATGCGCTTTCACATGGCGATTGCCGAAGCATCCCACAACCGCGCCCTGGTGGCGCAGTTGATCGCGATCCGTCATGTGGTGTGGCCGTCGGGCGGCGCCAGTGCGACAAAAACCAGATCCGGAAAAATTCTGGCCTGCCACCACAAGCTATATGAACTGATCGCCGCAAGAGACGGGGCGGGAGCCCGGGATCTTATGCACGATCACCTGTCGAGCATTCGGGCGTTCCGCTCGGAAAAATCAAAAGGTAAAATCGAGGAAATCAATCGCGCCGGTTAGGCGCGGGAAGGGGAAAGGACATGGCAGAGATCATTTACGGCTTCGGGTCGTCGCATGGCCCGCTTCTGTCGACGCCGCCGGAGAAATGGGATTTGCGCGCGGCGGACGACAGGAAGAACCCGTCGCACCCGTTCCGGGGGGACTTCTACACCTGGCCGGAACTCTACGAACACCGGAAGTCGGAGAACGACTTCGAGAAGGAGATCGAGATCGGCGTGCGGGAAGGCCGCGCCGAACGGAATCACAAGAGCCTCGATGCGCTGGCCGACAAATTCGAGGAGGTCGATCCCGATATCTGCGTTGTGGTCGGTGATGACCAGCACGAATGGTTCCACGACCAGGTCCAGCCTTCATTTACCGTCTATTTCGGTGACGAGGTGATCAACACGGGACTGACACAGGAAGCCTACGACGCCATGGCCCAGCGCTCTCTCGGTCTCGCCTTGTCGCTGGCCGCCAATCATCCCCCGGAGGATCACAGCTATCCCGTTCCAACGGGACTGGCGCACCGGATCATCGAGCAGGCGATCGATGACGAGTTCGATATCGCGACCTCGGGCGAGCAGCCGAGCAACGAAAAAGGCCTGATCGGCGTCGGTCACGCGGTCGGCTTCATCTATCGCCGCATTCTCCGCGACAAGCCGGTGCCCGTCATCCCGATCCTGCTCAATACCTTCTTTCCGCCCAACCAGCCGACGCCGAAACGGTGCTACGAGTTCGGACAGTCCATCGGCCGGGCGATCAAGTCGTGGGGCGAAAACAAGCGCGTGGCTGTCTGCGCGTCGGGCGGGGTGAGTCACTTCGTGATCGATGAGGAATTCGACGACCGGATATTGAAGGCGATGGCGGCGCGGGATGTGGATACCCTCATCAACGAGCCGAACCACATGTTCCGGTCCGGCACGTCGGAGACCAAGAACTGGATCACCGTCAGCGGCATCCTGTCCGAGACCAGCCTGGAAATGAACCTGTTGGACTATGTCCCCTGCTATCGTTCCGAGGCGGGGACGGGGAACGCCATGGCATTCGCCACCTGGCAATAGCGCGCGGTACGCGCCGCGCAATTTCTCGAATTGACCGGCAAAGCCGGCACTACATGGGAGGAATAAATGTCTCTAAGCCGTCTTCTACTAGCCACGACCGCGCTCGGCGCGCTGATGATCGCGGCGCCCGCCGCGGCGCAGAAGTCCAAGGACACCCTGCGGATCGCCTTTACCGATCCCATCTCCATCGTCGATCTCATTCACGACCCGAAGCCCGAAACCGCGTTGACCGCGCGGATCGTCTACGACGGCCTGGTGCATTTCGACGATTTCAACAAAGAGTTCAAACCGCTCTTGGCCAAGTCGTGGAAGCGGGTGGATGAGCTGACATTGGAGTTCGAACTTCGTGACGACGTCAAATTTCATGACGGGTCCGCGTTCGATGCCGACGATGCCGTATACACCATCAACTGGCTGATCAATCCAAAGACCAAAGTCCGTTTCAAGACCAATTACATCTGGATCGGCAGCGTCGAGAAACTCGGGCAGTACAAGATCCGGATCAAGACCAAGAGGCCGGCGCCCGAAGGGCTGATGCGGCTCGCGAAGTCGATCCCCATGTTTCCGTCCGACGTACACGGCGCGCTTGCGAACAAAGCCACATTCGGCAAGAAGCCCATCGGCACCGGCCCGTGGCGGGTGACATCGATTTCGCCCACCGACGGCATCAAGATGAGTTCCCGGAAGATTGCTCATGGCGGGGATTTCAAGAACGCCACCAACGTCAAGAACGTGCATGCGGTGCCGATTCCCAACCGGCAGACCCAGGTTGCGCAACTGCTGACGGGCGGCGTGGATCTGGTCCGCGGGCTGCGGCGCGACCAGGTGAACAATCTTGCCGCCAACCCGCAGTTCGGCGTCACCGCGACCACGGGCATGCTCTACAGCTATATCCTGTTCGACGCGACAAACCGGTCCGGCAAGTCCGAACTGTCCGACATCAAGGTCCGGAAGGCTATACTTCAGGGCATCGACCGGGAGGCGATCCAGAAGAACATCGTCGCGGGCGGGGCCGAGGATCCGGTGCCGCCGGCGCTCTGCCAGGACTATCAGCTGGGCTGTGACTACTCGCCCGTGCCGCACCGGTTCGATGCCGCCAAGGCCAAGGCGGCATTGGCGGCCGCCGGTCATCCCAATGGTTTCGAGGTGACCATATCCGCCCTCGGACCGGCCGGTGTGGTGGCCGAGGCGGTCGCGGGTCAGCTGCGGAAACTCGGGATCAAGGCCGGGGTAAACCGGTTGAACTTCGGCGCCTACCGCAAACAGCAGCGGGACGGCAAGTTCCAGATTTTGGTCAGCATGTGGAGTTCCGGCGGCCTTCCGGACACATCTTCGACGGCGAACATGATGTTCGCGCCGGGGCCCCGGAACTACAACGGGGACAAACAGCTGAACGCCCTCCGGTTGAAGGGGAACTCGGAACTCGACGAGGCGAAACGCAAGGCGGCCTACAAGGCCATGTTCGATCGCGTGAACGAGCAAGCCTATGTGATGCCGCTCACCACCATGCCGACGGTGTTCGTGCATTCGAAGGACGTGGATGTGCTGAAGGGTTCCTTGTCACCTTATGGGGCTTCCCTTAGCCATATCCGCTGGAAATAGGGTTGCGCGGGCCGGCCTTCGGGCCGGCCCGGTGTTTCCATATTGCTGCTATATATTTAACATGTTAAATATATTTCGGATTAATCATCTGAGATAGGGGCCGGCCCGTGTTGAAGAACCTCGAAACCCGGTTGATGAGCGCCGGGGAGGCGATCGTTCAGACGTTGGTTGCCAACGGGGTCGATACGGTCTTTGGTATCCCGGGCGCCCAGACCTACCCCATCTTCGATGCCCTGGACCGGGCGAAAAGCAGTATCCGCACCATCGGTACCCGGCACGAACAGGCGGCGGCCTACATGGCGTTCGGTTACGCCAAGGCCACGGGCCGCCTCGGCGTTTATTCGGTGGTGCCGGGGCCGGGGGTCCTGAACACCGCCGCGGCGCTCTCGACCGCGTGGGGCGCCAGCCAGCCGGTGCTTTGCGTCACGTCCCAGGTGCCGCGCGACTATCTGGGCAAGGGGAGGGGGGCGCTCCACGAAATCCCGGATCAGCTTGCCACCTTGAACTCGCTCATCAAATGGGCGGTTCGGATCGACAACCCGGCGGATGCGCCCGAAATCGTCAACGAGGCCGTGCGGGTCGCGACCTCGGGCCGGCCCGGTCCGGTCTCGGTGGAAATGTGCTGGGACGATTTGGCCAAGTCGGAGATGGTCGGCCTCCTGCCGCCCGCCGAGCAGGATCCGCACCCGGAAATCGGCAAGGCGGAATTGAAGAAGGCGGCGGACATGCTTATCGCCGCGGAGCGGCCGATGATCTTTGTCGGCAGCGGGGCACAGCACGCGGCCGGCGAAGTTCTCGCGCTCGCCGAAGAACTGAAGGCCCCGGTCACCGCATTCCGGGGCGGCCGCGGGGTGGTTTCCGAAGACCACGAACTGGGCGCGTCGAACCTCGCCGGACACGATCTGTGGCGCGAGTGCGATGTGCTGCTGGGAATTGGCTCCCGGTTGGAGATGCCGTACATGCGCTGGTCGGTGGACATGTTCAAGGAACAGTCCGAGCCGCTCGCGCCGCCGCATCTCATTCGGGTGGACATCGATCCCAAGGAGATGGATCGGCTGACGCCCCATGTTCCGCTGGTCGCGGATTCCGCGGACGGCGCCGCCGCGCTGCTGGGCGCGATCAAGGGCAAGCGCACGCCGCCGGACGGCGCCGTCGAGCGGATCCGAAAATCGAAAGTTTGGGCCGATGAAAAGGCCGATTGGGTCAAGCCTCATAAACAATACCTGGACGTCATTCGGGATGTGCTGCCGCGCGACGGTTTTTTCGTCGAGGAGCTCTGTCAGACCGGGTTCACGTCGAACTTCGCCTATCCCGTATTGGAGCCCCGCACCTACGTGTCCTGCGGGTTCCAGGGCACGTTGGGATTCGGCTTTCCGACCGCGCTCGGCGTCAAGGCGGCGCACCCGGACAAGCCGGTGGTCTCCATCATCGGGGACGGCGGGTTCATGTTCGGGGTCCAGGAACTGTCGACCGCGGCCCAATACGATCTGGGCGTCGTCACCGTGCTGTTCAACAACTCGACCTTCGGCAACGTGCGCCGCGATCTTCGGAAGTTCTACAAGGGCCGGACCATTGCCACGGAATTCCAGAACCCGGACTTCCCCGCGCTGGCGGAGAGCTGCGGCGTCGCCGGACATCGGGTGACATCGCCGGAGGAGCTCAAGCCGGTGCTCGCCGCGGCGTTGGAGAAAGACGAGCCGGCGCTGATCGAAGTGATTGTCGACAAGAAAACGGAACGCAGCCCTTGGCGCTATATCTTGATGTTCTACGATGACGTCTAGACGCCGGGCCAAACCAAGCATCGGAGAGGAATAGGAAGATGAATGTGATGGCCAATGACATGAGCCGGCTGGTGTCCAGCGCCCGGTCCTTTCTTCAGCGGGATCAGAAGCTGCTGATCGATGGCGAGTGGGTGGACAGCGCGGGCGGCGATACGTTCGACGTCATCGATCCGTCCAGCGGCGAAGCCGTCACCAAGGTGCCGCGCGGCAATGCCGAAGATATCGACCGGGCGGTTCAGGCCGCAACCGCGGCGCTCAATGACCCGGCGTGGCGCGATATGCAGCCCAGCGACCGCGAGCGGCTGATGCACCGCTTTGCCGACGTCATCGAGGCGCATGCCGAGGAACTCGGACAGATGGAAGCGCTCGATGTCGGTATGCCGAGCCTCATCGGTCAGCACGCCGAGGTGGGAAATGTCCTGGCGACGCTTCGATACATGGCCGGCTGGCCGACCAAAATCACAGGCGACACCATCAATATCGGCGAAGCGCTGCCCGAAAAGCGGTTCTTCGCCTACACCGCCCGCGAACCGGTCGGCGTCGTCGGAGCCATCGTGCCGTGGAACGTGCCGTTGATGATCGCCATGTGGAAGATCGCGCCGGCGCTGGCGGCGGGCTGCACCATCATCTTGAAGCCGTCCGAAGTGACGCCGCTCGGCGCACTGCGTTTGGGCGAGCTTGCTCTCGATGCCGGCGTGCCGCCCGGGGTGATCAACATCGTTACCGGATTCGGCGCCGAGGCGGGGGAGGCCCTGGTCGCCCATCCCGGGGTGGCGAAAATCTCCTTCACCGGTTCGGTGGCCACGGGCAAGGCGATCAACAAGCTGGCGACCGATACCCTGAAGAACGTGACCCTCGAACTCGGCGGCAAATCGCCTGTCGTCATGCTGGACGACGCCAATGTGGATAAGGCCGCCCCGGCGATTGCCCGCGGCATCTTCGGCAATTCCGGCCAGGTTTGCGTGGCGGGATCACGGCTCTACGTGCAGGGCAGCGTCTTCGACCGGACCGTGGAGCGGCTGGCCAAGGAAGCGCGCTCGCTGAAGCTCGGACCGGGCCTGCACCCGGAATCCCAGATGGGCCCGCTGGTCTCCGCCCAGCACCGGGACAAGGTGATGGGCTACATCGAGGCCGGTCTCGAAGAGGGCGGTGAAGCGGTGGCCGGGGGCAAGGCGGTCGACGGTCCCGGCTACTACGTCGAGCCGACCGTCCTGGTTCGGCCGCCCCAATCATCGACCGTCGTCCAGGAAGAGATTTTCGGTCCGGTGATCACGGCGATTCCCTTCGACGACCTGGAAGACGCCGCCAGGTTCGCCAATGACACGAGTTACGGGTTGGCGTCCTATGTCTGGGGAAGCGACGTTCAGCGAATTCACCAGCTGATCCCCCGCATCCGGGCGGGCTCGGTGTTCGTCAACTCGTCGCCGTTCCCCCATCCTGCGATGCCCCTCGGCGGCTACAAGCAGTCGGGGATCGGCAAGGACCTCGGCGAGGAAGCGATCCGGCACTATACTGAATTGAAATCGGTGATGATCGGCCTGAACTAGGTCCGGGGGACGCCTCGCTGGGGGAGACGGCATGAACGCCGAAACGGAACGGTCCAGCATCCAAAAGACCTTGGGTATCGCGGCGTTCGTCGTCGCGCTTGCCCTTGCCCTCATCGGCATCGGCAACTCTTCGCCGAGCTTCTGGATCGTCCCCAAAATGGGTCCCTATCCCTCGGCCGTCATTCGCCCGCTGATTCTCGGTGGCGCGGTTTTCCTGGTTCTTGTCCGTTACCCCATCGGCCCCTGGCTGTTGCGCGGCGTGCCGTCCCTCAAATCGGCCGCCTGGGTAATCGACGTCATCATCATGGCGGCGGCGCTGTGGGTGTTCTGGCGCTATTACACCGATGTCTCGGAAATCGAGTACGGTCTGTTCGACTTCACCATCATCCACCCGGTCATTGCGCTCACGGCCTGCGCCATTTTCATCCTGCTTTGCTGGCGGGTCTGGGGCACGCCGCTGGCGGTGGTCGGGATACTGGCCATCATCTATTTCTACACCGGCGAATACTGGCCGTGGATTTTCGAGACCGCCCCGGTGTTCTTCATCGACTCGTCCGAAGACCTGTTCTTCAACCTCAATGATGGCGTGCTGGGCACCATCATGGGCATTCTGATCTTCACCGTCTTTCCTTTCATCTTGCTGGGCGTGGTTCTCGAACAGACCGGCGGCGGCCGCTCGCTGATCAAGATCGCCTTCCACCTCACCCGCAATTTCCGGGGCGGCCCGGCCCACGCCGCGATCATGGCGTCCGGCCTGTTCGGCACCATGTCGGGCGGCGCGGTGACCAACGTGGTGGCCACCGGCGTGATCACCATCCCGATGATCAAGAGGCGGGGTTTCGATCCGTCCTTCGCCGGCGGCGTCGAGGCGACGGCGTCGTCCGCCGGTCAGATCATGCCGCCGATCATGGGCGCGGCGGCGCTGGTGATGGCCGACTTCACCGGCATTTCCTATCTGACGATTATCGTCGCCGCGCTGATTCCGGCGCTGGCCTATTATGCGAGCCTGTTTACCTCGGTCGTCTTCGAGGCCCGCCGCCTGGGCGTCGAGGCCGTGCCCGACATGCAGGACGATCTTGCGGTCGACCGCCAGGACATCATCAACCTGGTCATGGTAATCCTGCCGGTTGGCATCGTCGTCTGGGCGCTGATCCTCGGATTCTCGCCGGCCGGCGCGGGCATGATGGCCCTCTATTCCATCATCCCGCTCAGCTTCTTCAATCCGGATATCCGCAAGAATCCGTTCATCATCGTCAAGGCCTTGGCCAAGGGCGGTCAGACCTTCTGTGAATTGCTGATGGCCATCGGCGTCGTCGGCGTCATCGTCGCGGTGCTGGGGGCGACGGGCCTGCCGAACGACTTTGCGCAGGTGTTGAACGATATCGGGGGCAACACGCAGCTCTTCGCGGTGCTGCTTATCGCAGCCCTAGCCGCCCTGATGCTGGGCATGGGCATGCCGACGCTGCCGGCGTACCTGACCATCATCCTGATCATGGGGCCGTCGCTGCAGAACCTGGGTCTCAGCGTTCTCGTCGCCCACCTGTTCGTGTTCTATTACGGCGTCGCGTCCTCCATTACCCCGCCGGTGGCGGTGGCGGCGTACGCCGCCGCGTCGATCGCCGAGGCGCCGCCGATGAAAACGGCCGTGCTGGCGATGCGGGTCGGCCTTGTGAAGTTCATCGTGCCGTTCGCCTTCGCGTTCTATCCGGTGCTGCTGATCGTCGAGGAGAGCGGGGTGACATTCGACACCGTTGATTTCGTCTCGGCCATCGTGCGGTTGCTGCTGGTGATCTACCTGGTTTCCTCGGCGACCTTGGCGTTCGACCGGAAGCGTTTGCCAATGTGGGAGGTGGTCCTTCGGCTCGCGATGGCATTCGGCTTGCTGTATATCGTGCCGGCCGTTCATTGGGTGGTGTTCGCGGCCGCGCTGGCATGGCTGGTCTGGCATTACGTGAACGCCAACAAGGACGCGGCAGCGGCGCCCGCGGAATAGCTGGCCGGTTGTGGCGGCGGCGACCGGGCGAGGGGATTGGCCCTTGCCCGTCCCATCGGTTCCGCCTATTAACGGCGCCAGCAACTATTCCTCATGTTCGGGGCGTGGCGCAGTCTGGTAGCGCACCTGCTTTGGGAGCAGGGGGTCGGAGGTTCAAATCCTCTCGCCCCGACCAATTCTCGTAAATTTTTGAATTGCCCCGTCCGTTAACCGCCGTTTAACCGGCGATTCCTAAATTCTCGACAAAAGACGGGAAATAGCCGGTTCATGTGTGATGGGCCTGCTTGGTAGAAGCATGGGTGGATGCAGTCATGTCAAATATCGCCAACGCTACGCTTCAGAATCTTCATGAATTGGAGCGGCTCGATAAGTACCAGTACCAGCGTCGGCGCCTCGAGGCTTGGCGGCTTCTCGACCGGGAAGCGAAGGCGCGAAAGCGGCGGATCGCGCTCAGGCGTGAACAGCGCGCCAAGGCCGAAGCCGCGGCGCGCCGCATGCGGCGTATGCGGGCATTCAAGTCATCTGGTGCGCGTGCAGCGGCCATCGCCGGAATTGTCATCGCGGCGGCGTGGATTTCGAACGATTTTATCGCGTGGCTCGATAGTCTCCGCCACGGGTTTTAGGACGCCGATCCCGCCAACCGGCGGAACCGGCAGCGCGGCCCGGGTTCACCCGGGAGGATACCAAGAGGAAGCGTCAAGGCTTCCCGCCGTTGTTCTTGAGGCCGGGGATGTGGGCGGCGATGCCGTCCGACTCCTCCGCCTTGAGAATAAGGTTGGGTATCACGCGGGGCGGGGCAGCAGAAAACCATAGCGAAATTGTCCATCTTGCGCATAATGCGCGCAAGCGGGGCGAGCCCGGAACCGTGGGTGAACGGGATGAAAGTGCGGATTTATCAGCCGGCCAGGACCGCCATGCAGTCGGGACAGGCGAACACCCGGAAGTGGCGGCTGGAGCACGAACCCCAGGAGGCCAAGCGGGCCGACAGGCTGATGGGCTGGATCGGTTCGGGCGATACCCGCGATCAACTGCGCATGACCTTCGATACCAGGGAAGAAGCCATCGCCTTTGCGGAGAAAAAGGGATACGAGTATACGGTCGACGAGCCGCATCGAAGACGGGTGAGACCCAAAAGCTACGCCGACAATTTCCGCTGGGACAGAGTGGAGCCGTAAAGGCTCCGCTTACCGGTTCCGGCTGGAAAGCCCATACGGCCCCGTAGCTCAGCTGGATAGAGCAGCGGACTTCTAATCCACAGGTCGCAGGTTCGAATCCTGCCGGGGCCGCCAATAAAATCAATGACTTAGACGAAACGGGAAAATCTAAAAAATGTCTGTGTACCCACTATGTACCCAAGCTTTCTAATCCGCAGGTCGCAGGTTCGAATCCTGCCGGGGTCGCCAATCTTTTACGCACCTATTCGGCGGCGTCTTGCCTGCTGCCCAAGAGGTCCTTTATGGCCTGTTCCCAATCGTTGGTATTGAAGCCGTATGGGCCCATTTCGGAGCGGTAAACGACACGTCCGTCCGTACCAACCAGGAACAGACGGTCCGGCCACGCGACGTAAGCCTGCTCGATGGTATCGTCCATGTCGTCCAGCAACATGGGCAGTTCGAGCTCCATCCGTAGCATGCAGACCTGCGCCACCTCGGCGCGTTCCTCGATGTTCGTCGGCTGATTGAAGCTGATCCCCGCGTCCACGTTACGTGCGGTCTTGAAGCCGCCAATGCTGTCCTCGGGATGAGCCTCCTTCACATAGACGCAGTAGAAGTCGATATCGTTTTTGTAGGTGTTGTAGATTTCGTTGATGCGCACGGCATCGTCACGAAAAGGCGGTCACGTGTAGGAGCCGAAAACGAAGGCGACCGGCCTCCCGCCCGCACCGTCAAACGCAAACGTCTCACCCGTCCGCTTGCCCCGAGCATCCAAACGTTCCGCCTCGAAGTGGGGAGCGGGTTCACCGACCTGCGGCACATTTGCGTCCCGGGCGTGTTTTTTCTCCATGTACTCCATGAACTCGGCCTCGGAAATGCCCCAGCGTTCCCAGTGCTTGTGGTTAATCATCCTCTCCAAAGCCTTGTCGAAGCTTTCGATTTTTATTGTTTCCATACTTGTCTCCTAATCGTGTTCGGGATTTTGCATCAGGCGATCAACATCGTTGAAGAGCTCTCTATTCGAATGAATCGGCTTCCGCACCGATAGAGAGTTTTTCACATACGGTGAAAAAGCATCTGAGTTCGTCCTCGGTGAGGAGGCTGCGCAGGTAGTATTGCCTGGCCTCCACGTATTTGCGCGTATGCTCGAGCTTTCTCTCACCCTCCCGGGTAAGTTTGAGGACGTGTTCTCGTTGATCACTTTCATTGACCGTCCGGATAATCAGCCCGTCCTCGGTCATGGACTTGAGCGTTCGACTCAGTGCCCCCCGGTCAATATGCGCCGCCTCAGCGAGGGCGGTAAATGTGTTCTTACGCGCTATGCCGAGGCAGGCGAGAACCCGGTATCTGGGGATGGAAATATCTCCGACTTCCTTGAGGTGCCGCGATGCCTGCATCATGAGTTTTGACTGCAGTCTGTCGATCACGAATGTCATATATCGATGAATAGGCAGGACGGCGTCTTCCGCACGCTCGGCGTCGTTCCTGTTGAGTACTTCGGCCACGTAATTCCTCTTGATTTCGCTGCTGCGTTGGTGAGACGGATTTGGTCTAGTCGGATCACTAATGTAGCACCAGTTTGTTGCCACGGCAATTAATTTTGTTGCTTCGGCAACTAAAATCCGGTACTTGTAACGATGTAGCCGTCCGGAGAAACGGGCAGCGTGACATGGAGGAGGCTCATGAAGCTCATCAAACGAACACTTTCGGCTCTCGTCATCGGCGTGGCCGGGCTTGGCCTGATGGCCCACGGCGCAAATGCGGAATGGAAACCCAAGGGCCCCATCAGCCTGATGATCGGTTTTGCGCCAGGTGGCGGCGTCGACACCCTGGCCCGTGAAATCATAAGTGAACTTGAAAAACGCAAGGGCTGGAAGATCATCCCCTCGAACGTTGCAGGCCGGGGCGGTGCGCTGATGGCCCGGAAGCTGAAAGGCATGCCCAATGACGGTACGGCGCTCGGCATGGCGATCACGGGGTCTTTTGGATACGGCATGCTGGCATCGAAAAATCCGGGGTATGGCGCGGCTGACTTTACCTACCTCGCCACCGCGACCGCCGGACAGTTGGGCATCATGGCAAAAGCCAGCAAAGGTTGGAAAACGTGGGGTGACGTGATCAAGGCGGCCAAGAGCAAAACGCTGAAGTTCGGCGGAATGACGTCGCAGCATGCAGACGTCAACTTTCTCCTCGAACAAAAATTCGGTGTTAAGTTCAACACCGTCCTTATGCGCGGCGGACGCGCGGTATTGAACGCGCTCAACGCCGGCGATATTGACATCGGCTATGGCGCGGGCATCCAAGCCCGAGCAGTAAGAGCGGGCGACATCGTCAATTTGGTTTCGGGGATGTCGGAGCGCCTGAAGGTATCTCCTGATGCCCCGACGTTGATGGAAATCGGGATTCCCTATGCCCTCGGTAACTTCATGCTGTTCGTCGGGCCGAAAGGCATGCCGGCGGAGACCCGCAAGACTTTGGCTGATGCGATCGCCGCGATCATCAACGACCCGAATACGAAAGCATCGAAATTCGTCAGCTCGCGTTATTCCGGGCCGCTGGTGTTCACCGGGAAACAACTTGACGACATGATGGCGAAACGCCTCAAGGATGCCAAAACACTGATGAACACCATGAAGTAGACGATATCAAACTAGGAGCGGGGAATTCCCCGCTCTTTTTCCTTTTGCGTTGCCGCGCAAAAGACGCAAGACCCAATGAATTGTCTTGGTGTTTCAAACCCGTCAACCGGGGAACGTCACATGGTTTTCGTTGAACCGACATATCGGGGGGTATTGGCTTTGAAGGGTCTGCACCTTTACCACGCCGGCCGATCGAATTGTTCGGGACGTGTCAGGCTGCTTTTGGATGAAAAAAAACTCCGTTGGGAAAGCCACGAAATCCGATTGGATCGAAAGGAGAATGTCACCGAGGAATATTTCGGCATTAACCCGAAAGGCGTGGTTCCCTCGTTGGTGCACGACGGAAAAGTGATAACCGAATCGAATGACATCCTGGTTTACCTGGAGGAAGAATTTCCCGATCCCGGCTTCCGTGACGTTGCCGATGATGAACAACCGGAAATAGATAGGTGGCTGAAACTCTCCGCGGATTCCCACATGCCGGGGATAAAGACCATCCAATATTACAAACGAAATCCCAAGGCGATGCAGAAGACGGAGGAAGAGGTAGCGCTCTACCGCCGGCTTCAATCCGACCCCGCCTACTTGGAGTTTCACGGCAAGCACGAGCCCGGCCGAAGTTTCAGTGACGAGGACGCCGAGGGCGCGACAAACCTGATGGACGGCATCTTCGTCGAGATGGAGCAGGTTCTATCGGAACGGCAATGGCTGGTCGGGAACACCTACACCTTGGCGGATATTTCCTGGGCGCCGTCGATAACCACGCTTTTGGCTGAAGATCATAAGCTCGGCGCCTTTGACTTCGGCCCATATCCTCACCTTCTCGCTTGGTATGACCGGGTTATCGAGCGGCCCGCCTATCAAACAGCCATTTTCGACTGGCGTACGCTGAAGTGGGACGCCGACTGATTCAGGTTTCCGCGGGATACCCTTTGAAATCATCGGATTTTCTCTAAACTTCCAATTTGTGGGCCGCAGGTTCGAATCCTGCCGGGGTCGCCATACTTGAACGTTCAGGGGAGGAGCAACGATGGCCGAACAAACCTTTCTGACGGTGGACGGCAGCGAAATGGAGTGCCTGATATCGGTGCCGGGGAGCGGCGGCCCGCACCCGGGCCTGGTGCTCGCGCCCCACATGCCGGCCGACCGAGGGCTCAAGGCGGATGCGTTTTCCAACCGCGTCGCCGACCGCTACGCGGAAGCCGGCTACGTCTGCGTCATGCCGCGGGTCTTCCATCGCCAGCCCCTGGACCGGGACCGGCCCGACAAGCTGGCCGCCATGAACGACGATGAAGTGATGCGGGATCTGACCGCCGCCCGGGAGCTGCTCGAGGCGCGGGACGACGTGAACGCCGGCCGGATCGGCGTCCTCGGCCATTGCACCGGCGGGCGGATGACCGTTCTCGCCCTGACCCGGGATTCCCGCTACAAGGCGGGCATCGATTTCTGGGGCGGCCGGGTGCACCTGCCCTGGGGAGAGGGATTGCCGGCGCCCCTGGAGGGGGTCGGGAACATTTCCGCGCCGCTCGCCGGGTTCTTCGGCAACGAGGATCAAAGTCCGTCGCCGGAGCAGGTGGACGAGCTGGAGGCCGCGCTCAAGGCCGGCGGCAAGAGTTACGAGTTCCACCGCTATGACGGGGCCGGCCACGCCTTTCAGAATTTCGCCAACGAGGAACGGTACCACGAGGATGCGTCCGAGGATGCCTGGACCAAGGCGATCGCGTTTCTGGACCGGCACCTGAAGGACTAGAGACGATGATGGTTTTCGAGAATGCCTTGGCGATGCCGGCAACCCATTTGAATCGGCTCTACAC
>CAZUGT010000311.1:0-2176 GCA_964620095.1 uncultured Rhodospirillaceae bacterium
GGCCATGGCGAACGGGCCGCCGAGCCCGGGCGTGGCGCCGACCACGATGCCGCCGACAAAGCCGCAAAAGACCATGACCAGCGTGATCGAAACGGGCAGGCCGAAAATCGAGAACGCCGGATCAGCGGTAAACACCGCCAATACGCCCAGCCAGACGTGATCGAGGATACCCACTACTGGTCACCGTTGGGCGGCAGCAGGAGATTGTCGAAAGGCACGTCGTAGATGAAGCCCAGTACAATTACCGCGCCAATCGCGACCCAGGCCGCGCTCATGGAGAAACGGTTTTCGACAATGCGGATGGCCCCAAAGACCAGAACGAACCCGCCGGCGGCGAAGCCCAGATACTTGTAGGGAACGGTGTCCCGAAGCTGGCGGTAGGTGCCGATATCGCTGCCCAGGGAATTGATCGCTTCGACGGCGATGGGGCCGGTGAACACCATCAACACGAGCCCGAGGATCAGGACGACCGCCATGCGAAGCAGAAAGGCCGCGCTTTGGCGGTCAGGCGTGTCTTCGTAGGGCGCCGGACGGAACCAGGAGGTGATACCCAGAGCGAGGGCCGCGATCAGGATTCCGGCCGCCGCGCCCGTGGGCGCCAGCGCGTCCCCGATCTGGATTTCACGGCGAAACCGTTCGATCAGGCCGGTCTCGATATCGTTGGGTATCCAAACCGCGAGAGTCAGGATTGCCGCGATGGCCAGCACCAGCGCGAGGCCGAGCGTCCAACGGTCCTGTTGCATACCGTCCCCTGATCGAGCGGGCGGAGCGAGGCTCCGCCCGTATCTCAACCTAGTTGGTCACGCTCATCAACGTTTTGGATTCCTTCAGTCCATTCTGGATGAAGTCGTCCAGGTCCTTGCCCGAAATCAGGTCCGGACCGGTGTAGCGTGCGGTGACGAACTTGAACACTTCACTGTTCTTGTCCGAAATAACATCCGCAAAGGCGGCAGCAAGGGTATTTCGCGCGTCAGCGGACATTCCCTTTGGACCCACGACGACGAATTTGGCGCCGATATCATAGGGGATGCCGAGCTCGATCAGGGTCGGGGCGTTGGGCGAATACGGGATCCGTTTGCCGATGCCGGAGACCAGATTGATCATGTCGCCGGACTTGACGGCCTTGGCCTGGATGCCCGCGCCGTAGCCGATATCGATGTCACCGGCATTGAGGGCGTTCATAACCGCCCGGCCGCCCCGCAGCAGCACGGTGTTGAACTTCACGCCGTACTTTTGCTCCAGGAGGTAGTTCACGTCGGCATGCTTCTGGCCCATGCCGCCGAATTTCATGGTGCCGGCCCGCGCCGCCTTGAGAAAATCTTCCCACGTCTTCCAGCCCTTGGAGGCCTTCACGACCAGCCCCATCTGCGAACCGGTGGTGGTGGTGATGTAAGTGAAGTCGCCTGCGGTATAGCCCGGATTCTTCGAGGCGAGCATGTTGTAGCCAAAGGACTCGGTTACCGCCATGCCGATGGCGGTGCCGTCATTGGTCATACTCTTGAGCTTGCGCGCCATAAGAGCGCCGCCGCGGCCCGCGACGTTGGACGGAATGACTTTCCAGCCCTTGCGCTTTTCGAGTTCGGCCGCGATCAGCCGAGCCTGGGTATCGGTGCCGCCGCCGGCGGCAAATCCGATCATCAGACTGATCGGTCCCTTGGGTTTCCATTCCGCAGCCGCGGAACCGGCCATCAGGCCGACAGCCGCCACGCCCAGCGCGGCGGAAACGACAACTTTCTTGGCAGTCTTGAGGGTCATGTGACGTCCTCCCAGTTGAAAACAAGTTAGGTGATCGTTCCGGTCGAATTAGTTGTTATGACAACTATATTGAATGTTGGCTCGTGATGCAAGCGTTCCTCACCCCGGCGGTTCATACGGATCGAGGGTGCCGGGCGGGATGGGCGGATGCGCCTTCAGGCTTTCCCGGAAGTCGCGCACCATCTTTGAAATCGGCCCCATGACCCAGGAGTTGAAGATCGCCACATTGGTCTCTTCCTTGGGGTCCTGGATGAGGTTGAACAGGTAAGGCGCCTCCAGCTTGCCCTTCCCCTCGTTGACTTCCGGCTCCCAAAAGAAATGCAGTTTCCAGTCCCGCCACTTGGCCGCCCGCATGTCTTCCTTGATGAAGAAGACGAAGCCCTCGCGCGCGGAATGCTCCGCCCCTTCGAACAGAAACGCG
>CAZUGT010000312.1:0-3548 GCA_964620095.1 uncultured Rhodospirillaceae bacterium
GGGGGGAGGTGGTCCGATCCACCTCCACCTATTCCCTCCCCCCCCCCAGGGGTTTTAGGGGACACCCCTAACCCCGATGAGGGGGAGGGCCAGGGAGGGGGGGGCAAAAACGGAAATCCCTTAGTTGAGTACAGACTCTAGGCGAAGGGAACAATCATGAAATCCGTCTTCGGCGCCGTTCTCGCGGCAATGATCGTCCTTGCCGTTCCGGCCGGCGCCTCCCTGGCGGCGGATACCGCCGCCGGCGGGCTTACCATTTCGAACCCCTGGGCCCGGGCGTCCACCGGCGGATCGCGGCCCGGCGCCGCCTACCTCACCATCGCCAACACGGGCGGCGCGGACAGCCTGACCGGGGCAACCTCCCCGGCCGCCGGGCGCGTCGAGTTGCACCGGATCATCCACGACGGCGGCCGGGCCCGCATGGGCAGGATCGGGAAGATCCAACTGCCCAAGGGCAAATCGGTCGCACTCGAACCCGGCGGGCGCCACATCATGCTGATGGGCCTGAAACGGCAGTTGAAGGAGGGCGAAACGTTTCCGCTGTCGCTCTATTTCGTCCGGGCGGGCAAGGTCGACGTGACGGTCCGGATCATGGGCCCGGGCGCCATGGGCGGTCGTTAGGGCCATGGTCACGATCACGAAAGCGGACATGGGCGCCGCAATCAGGCGCCGCAATCAGGCTCCTCGGACACCGGCCACGACCGGCCTTGACCATGGGCCGGCAGCGGCTACTCTGTCGGCTGGATGGTCAAGGGAACCCGGCGAAAATCCGGGACTGCCCCCGCAACTGTGATCAGCCCGGGCTGAGAGTCAGATACCTGCCGTCCATTTGGCCGCGGAACCCTTGGGGGGGCTCACCGCGGCGCGCGCGTCAAACACGGAGGGTGAATATGTCGAGCGAAACGGCGACAACTCAACCAGCGTCGGAAGCCCTCGCTTCCGAAGACGGGAAACGGCGAGTTTCGGCGATCCTGGTGCTGGCGTTCGGGGCATTTCTGGTGTGGGGCGCGGCGTACGCGAATCCCATCGCGCTCCATAGCGCGGCCCATGACGTCCGCCACGCAACCGGGTTTCCCTGCCACTAGGCCTGCTGCCGGAGATACCAATTGATCAGATCGATTTTCTATCCGGGCCTTCTGGCCGGGATACTCGCCGGGCTGTTCATATTCGGCGCCCAGCAGGTGAAGATCGTCCCCATGGTGTTCGAGGCCGAGAGCTACGAAGGACGGGCCGCGGGCGGTCATGGCCACGGCGCGGCGCAGGCGGCGGCGCCCCGGAGCCGGTCACACGAAGACGGCGCCGGTCATTCTCATGGCGACGGCGGATGGTCGCCGGCCGACGGCCTCGAACGGACGGCGTTTTCGCTGTTCTCGAATCTGATCACGGCAATCGGATTCGGCCTCGTCCTGTCGGCGGCCTTCGTCCTCAGCCGGCGGCGGGTCTCCTGGCGGGAGGGGATCATATGGGGGCTGGCCGGATTTGCCGCGGTACACCTGGCGCCGGCCTTCGGTCTTCCGCCCGAGCTCCCCGGCATGGCCGCGGAAGAGGATATTGTCGCCCGCCAGACATGGGCGATGGCGACGACCGTTCTCACGGCCGGAGGGCTGGCCCTTCTTTTCCTCGGCAAGCAGCTGCCTTGGAGAATTGCCGGCGTCCTGCTCATCGCCGCGCCGCATTTCGTTCAAATCGAGCGGGTGCATGTGGAGCACGCCGTGCCCGCCGAACTGGTTTCCCAGTTTATCGTCGCGACGCTGGTCGTGACGGCGCTGTTCTGGATGCTGCTCGGCGCCTTGACGAGCTACTTTTCGGGCCGCGTCGGACAGGCACGGACCTAGATAGGGTCCAGGCACGGCGAAATTCGCGGCATCCAAGGGCCCCGCTCCCGGCGGGGCCTTTTTCCTTGACCGCCGGAAGGTATATTTTGCAGTGCAAAATTCTCTAGCCGTTGATAGGCTGGGCGCCCAGGCGCGCGCAACCCGCAAAGGACCAATCAAATGCCGGACAACAAGACCGCCATCGTCACCGGCTCGACCAGCGGCATCGGGCTGGGCATTGCCCGGGCGCTGGCCGCGAACGGGTACAACATCATGCTCAACGGATTCGGCGACGAGGCCGAAATCGAGGCGGCGCGCGCCGGTCTCGCCGATGAGTGCGGCGTCGGCGTCGGCTACAACGGCGCCGACATGACCAGACCGGATGAAATCGCCGGCCTGGTGGCGGCCGCCCGGACGGCGTTCGGCGCCGCCGACATCATCGTCAACAATGCGGGCATTCAGCACGTTGCGCCGGTGGACGAGCTTCCCATCGACAAGTGGGACGCCATCATCGCCGTCAATCTCTCCAGCGCCTTCCATATGATCCGCGCGGCGCTGCCGGGAATGAAGGATCGGCGATGGGGACGGATCATCAATCTCGCCTCGGCCCACGGGCTGGTCGCCTCGCCGTTCAAGTCGGCCTATGTCGCGGCCAAGCACGGCATGCTCGGCCTCACCAAGACGGTGGCGCTCGAGGCCGCCGAGTTCGGCGTCACCTGCAACGCCATTTGTCCGGGCTACGTGCTGACGCCCCTGGTCGAGAAACAGATCCCCGATGCGGCCAGGCTCCGGGGGATCAGCGAGGAAGACGTGGTGCGCGACGTGATGCTGGAGTCGCAGGCAACCAAGGAATTCGTCACCGTCGAGCAATTGGCCGCGCTCGCCGTCTTTCTCTGCTCGGACGAGGCCGCGCAGATCACCGGCGCGGCGCTTCCGGTGGATGGCGGCTGGACCGCACACTGAGCAGGGCGGGAGATGGCAACCCAGCCCGCCGGCGGCCGGAAGCCCATCCGCCTCGCCCTGCAGGGCGGCGGCGCCCACGGCGCCTTCACCTGGGGCGTCCTCGACAAGCTCCTGGAAGACGGCCGGGTCCAAATCGATGCCATCTCGGGCACCAGCGCCGGCGCCATGAACGGGGTGGTCGCCGCCGACGGTCTGGTCGCCGGGGGCGAGGACGGCGCGCGGGCGGCGCTGGAGACGTTCTGGCGGGCGGTCAGCGAAGCCGCCCGTATGAGCCCGCTTCAGCGGACACCCTGGGACGCCGCGACCGGCAATTGGAGCCTCGACGCATCCCCCGGCTTCGTGTTCTTCGATCTGGTCAACCGGCTGTCGTCGCCCTACGACCTCAACCCGCTCAACATCAACCCGCTGCGCGACATCGTCGACAATCTGGTGGATTTCGACCGGGTACGCCGCTGCACCGATATGGACCTGTTCGTCTCCGCCACCAACGTCCATACGGGCCGGGTGCGGGTGTTCACCCGCGAACGGATGACGCTGGACATGGTGATGGCATCGGCCTGCCTGCCCCACGTCTTCCAGGCGGTGGAGATAGACGGCGTGCCCTACTGGGACGGGGGTTACATGGGCAATCCGTCCCTGTTCCCGCTCTACGACGAGGGTCACGGCTGCGACATCGCCATTGTCCAGATCAACCCCATCGAGCGGGCCGAGACACCGAAATCGGCGCGGGAGATCCTCAACCGGGTCAATGAGATCACCTTCAACGCGTCG
>CAZUGT010000313.1:0-5264 GCA_964620095.1 uncultured Rhodospirillaceae bacterium
TCTACTTCTATACCGGCGAATACTGGCCGTGGATTTTCGAGACCGCGCCCGTCGAGGTGATCGATTCCTCCGAGGACCTTTGGTTCAACCTGAATGACGGGGTGCTCGGCAATCTCATGGGCATCCTCATCTTTACCGTCCTGCCCTTCGTCCTCTTGGGGGTCACCCTGCAGCAGACGGGCGGCGGCCGGTCGCTGATCAAGATCGCCTTCCTGTTGACGAAGAACTTCCGGGGCGGCCCGGCGCATGCCGCGATCGCTGCCTCGGGACTCTTCGGCACGGTAACGGGTGGGCCGGTCACCAACGTGGTTGCCACCGGCGTGATCACCATTCCGATCATCAAACGGCGCGGCTTCGATCCCGCCTTCGCCGGCGGGGTCGAGGCGACGGCCTCCAGCGCCGGACAGATCATGCCGCCGATCATGGGCGCGGCCGCCCTGGTGATGGCTGATTTCACGGGAATTTCCTACCTCGTCATCATCACCGCGGCGATCGTTCCGGCGCTTTGCTATTACGCCAGTCTGTTCGTCTCCGTCGTCTTCGAGGCCCGGCGCATCGGCATCGAGGCGGTTCCGGATATGGATCCCAACCTGGCGGTCGACTCCCAGGACTACAAGAACCTCATCATGGTTTTTGCCCCGATGGCCGTGGTGATCGCGACCCTGATCATGGGTTTCTCGGCCTCGGGCGCGGGCATGTTCGCTCTTGCGACCCTCATCCCGTTGAGTTTCTTCAATCCGGAACTGCGGAAAGATCCGATCCAAATTCTCCGCGCCCTCAGCCGCGGCGGCCAGACGTTCAGCGAACTGTTGATGGCCATCGGTGTGGTCGGCGTCATCATCGCGGTTCTCGGCGCCACGGGGCTGCCCAATGATTTTGCCCAGGTGATCAACGACCTGGCCGGCGAGCACCTGTTCGGCGTGCTGCTGATCGCGGCGCTGGCCTCGCTGATGCTGGCCATGGGGATGCCGACGGTTCCCGCTTATCTCAGCATTATCCTGATCATGGGGCCGTCCCTCCAGAATCTCGGCCTGACCGTGCTGGTCGCCCACCTGTTCGTTCTCTATTACGGTGTCGCGTCGTCGATCGTGCCGCCGGTCGCGGTGGCGGCCTATGCGGCGGCCTCGATTGCCGAATCGCCCCCTCTCAAGACCGCGATCTATGCGCTCCGGGTCGGCATGGTGAAATTCATCATCCCGTTCATGTTCGCCTACTATCCCGTGCTGCTCCTGGTGGACGAAAGCGGCGTCGAGTTCAATTTCCCCGACTTCGCCTCGGCGCTCATACGGTTCCTGCTGGTGATCTACATGGTCTCCAGCGCGACCCTCGGGTTCGACAAGCGGCGGCTGGCCTATTGGGAGATCGGCGGACGCCTCATCCTGGCCTTCTTCGTGCTCCACATCGACCCGGCGCTGCACTGGCCGGCCTTTGCGGTAAGTTTAGCTTTCGTCGGCTGGCATTATTTCCGTGCGGGGAAGGAACCACAAATCGCATAGTCACCAAGGTACAATACGCTTCACAAAATGACGGGTATCAAACGTGCTAAAGCTTTATCACCGTTGGGGCTCGACCTGCTCGAAGCGGGTGCGAATTTGCCTTGCCGAAAAGGGTTTGGAATGGGAAGGCCGCATCATGACGGCGCTGGAAGAGCGCGAAAATTTGGAGCCCTGGTATATCGAGCTCAATCCAAATGGCGTGGTGCCGACCCTCGAACATGATGGCCGCATCCTCATTGAGTCCTGCGTCATCCTGGAATATCTCGACGACGTTTTCCCGGAAGTGCCGTTGCGTCCCGCCGACGCGTACGACCGCGCGGCCATGCGCATCTGGCTGGACAAGGCGGAGTTCGTTGCCCACAAGAACGTCAACGTTCTCTCCCACAACAGGCGGCATTCCTCGACTGCAAGCGGTGTCGATAAGGACACGTGGCTGAGAAACGCCGAGAAATATCCGAAATTGGAGTACCGGCGGGAACGTATCCGGCGGTTCCACGAGGGCGTCTCGGAGGAGCAGGAGAATTTCGCCGAAGCCTGCCTCGCCGAGCTAATGGATGAGATGGAAGCGACGCTTTCAAAGTCGCCGTGGCTCGCCGGAAATGAGTATTCCCTCGCTGATATTTCAATCACACCCTATATCGAGCGCTTCGAGGCCAACGAATTGATACGGCTGGTTGATTGGACGGTTCGTCCCGCGGTCGGAGAATGGTGGCAGCGCATCACGGCGCGGCCGTCCTATGAAGAGGGTATGCGGCTCGATCTGGCGAAGTAGACTGTCGACGCAGAGTCGAATGACCATTGCCTGCCGTGCGCGTTGACGTTGCCCGGACGCCCATGATCGTATTGTGACAGGCAAAACCTCGAAGAGGACAAGATGTCCATCGTCGGACTGGAAAAACTGGTATATGGCTCGGCGGACCTCGCCGCCGGGATAAAATTTCACAAGGACTGGGGGCTCGACTGCACCCGGGAGGATGGCGACGGGGCCGATTTCGAGCTTGCCGACGGCTCGGTCGTGGAAATCCGGCCGGCGAGCGATCCGGCATTGCCGCCCGCGGTGATCGACTGGGCGCCTTGGGGGCACTCCACGGTTCGTGAAGCCGTGTGGGGGGTGGACAAACAGTCTTCGTTGGATCAACTGGTTGCGGCCATATCTGCGGACAGGGACGTGTCGGTGGACGCCGACGGGGTGGTCCATACGCGGGATGATTTCGGCTACGCCATCGGTCTCGCGGTCTCGCGGCGAAAACCCGTCGAGACCCCCGCGCCCGCGCCCAACAACATCGGACATTTCAGCCGGTTCAATGAGCCGGCCCTCGGGTCGCGGCGCGAGCCGCCCCAGCCCTTGGCGTTCAGTCACCTGGTCTATTGGCTCCCCGACGATCCGAAGCCCTACCGGAGCTTCTACATGGACAAGCTGGGCTTCCGGCTGACCGATGAGGCCACGGACGGCAGCGCCTTCCTCCGCGCCGACGGCCGGACCGATCACCACAACCTGTTTCTCCAGCGGAGCCGGGACGGCTATACCGGCTTTCAGCACGTGTCTTATGAATTTCGGGACTTCGACGCGGTGATGATGGCGGGGCTGGCGGTCGAAGCCGAGGGGTGGAAAACCAACGTCGGCCCGCTGCGCCACAATATCGGCTCGAGCCTGTCCTGGTACGTGTGGAACCCGGCTGGCGGCGTCGCCGAGGCGCTGACCGATCAGGACCAGATCGGCGAGGATTGGCAGCCCCGCCTCATCGATCCCGGCGATCCGGGATTCTACGGCCATACCTGGGTGGCGCGAAAGGAGCACGCCGGCATCAGCCCTGCCCAATGGGTGGATTGATCCGTTGCCGCGCCCGGCAAAAAACCCCGGTCCTGGTTATCGCGGGGGCCGGGGTTTTCTGCATCCCGATGGGCTTGAGGCCTACGGCTTGACCGTGAGCGCCTCGATCCGGATGTCGACGACCGGCGAGATGGGTCCGAGGCCGAACCTCATGCCATAGTCGCCCCGGTTGATCCGGCCGGTGGCGGTAAACCCGGCATATGTTCTGCCGTTCCGCCGGCTCGCGGCCAAGCGGTTGAACGTGACATCCAGCGTGACGGGCTTGGTAACGCCCAGAAGCGTCAGATTGCCGGTCATCTTGCCGGTCTTGTCGCCCGTCTTGGTGATGCCGGTGCTCTCGAACTTTATCTCCGGAAATTCCTTCGCGTTGAAGAAGTCGGGATTGCGCAGGTGCCTGTCGCGGGCGGCGAACCCGGTGTTGACGCTCTCGGACATGATCTTCGCCGTGACCTTGGATTTCGAGACGTCCGCCTGGTCGAACATCACCTCGCCGTCGAACTTCTCGAACCAGCCGTTGATCTTGGTCCAGCCACCCCGGTCGATCGAGAAAAGGATCTGGGTGTGCGGCTTGTCGAGGACGAATTTTTCCGCTGCAACCGAGGGGGCGGAGATCGCGAAGGCCGGCAGGGCGAATGCCGCTGCCCCGATAATGGTCGTGGTTTTGCGCATGTGTTTTCTCCCGTTATTGAACGTCGTGGTCAAAAATTGGATTCGCTTCCACTGCCCGGCGCGAAGGCGATTGCGACACCGACGGCCACCGGCACAATGCTGATGGCGCCTATGACCAAGGGGCCGATCGCCGGTCGGTCGGCAATTCCCGTGTTGCGCACGGTGAGCGGCGCCAAAAAGACCAGCGCCATCAAGGCAAGGGCGATTCTGCTGGTCTCGGTAAACAGGACGGCCGTGGTGAAGACGGCGACATAGGCGCCGCCGGCGCCCATCAGCGCGGCGGCCCCAAATGGAATTCGCGGCGTCGGCCAATTCCACAGCAGAAATCCGCCGGTGGCGGCGGCGAGGATGCCCAACACCTGGGCGGTCGAGGCGGCCCCGCCTATGAACGCAATCGCCGCCGTGCCGACGGAGGCGGCGAGAACCGTGACGGCGGTGAATGGCGGGCCCTCCCGGTGGGCGTGCAGCCGGTGAAGGATGATCACGCCTGCGGCAAAGACGACCGCCAGGGTTGCCAGGTCGGCGGCGTCAAGGCCGGTAAGCCGGCGCCAGCCGATCCAGCCGACGATGACCGCCGGCCACACGACGACCACCGCGGCACGGAACCTTTCGGCGCGGAGCGCGTCGAGTACCAGACCGATCACGACGCCGAAGAGAACGATGTAGGGGAGCTTCTGGCCCGAACTGCGGGGCGGAAAGTCGGGCCAGGACTGAACCGCCGCGAATGACACCAGGAACGCTATGGCCACCGCGCCGCCCGCGACGGCGCGTCCAATCTCGGCTCCGAGGGTAAATCGCAGGATACCGGTTACGGCTATGGCGGTGACCAGGGGCAAGCCGACACCCCAGATCAGGGTTTGTACGATGACTTCTTCCAAGGTCCCCCCGAATTCACATTGCCGCGAATGCCGTTTGAGTTTTCGCGATCACCCTGTTCACAACGGGCCTCTTTGTCGATTCCGTCTCCGCCGCGGCCATGATCGGCCAGTTGCCGCCGCCTATATGATGCCGGTCATCGCTTGGCCAGGTTCCGGATCAGCGTCAACCGTATGAGCAGCGCCGAGACCCCGGCAAAGGCGATGCCGGCCGCCAGCGGCACCGAGGTGCCGTCCGCCAATGCGCCGAAGATCACCGCCGAGAGGGCGCCCACGCTCTGCCGGATAAACCCGAGCAGCGACGATGCCGCGCCGGCCATTTCCCGGAACGGGGTCATGGCGCCGGCGGCCGCCTGCGGATTTGCCGCCGAATCGGCGAACTTAAAAAGCGCA
>CAZUGT010000314.1:0-2720 GCA_964620095.1 uncultured Rhodospirillaceae bacterium
TCCCTTGCTGCGTGGAAACAGAAGCTGTTGTTGGTTACAATCCGTCATGGGCAAGGTGTCTCTCGATAGTGCTCTAACACACTGTATTTTATCGAGAATCCAACACCTTGCCCACTTCACTCATGCAATATCCGGGCTAGCAGGCTAAAATTGGCTTCCTCTGCGGTAGTCGTTCAAGACCGCCACATCCATGGGGCCGTAGCTCAGTTGGGAGAGCGTCGCGTTCGCAATGCGAAGGTCGTGGGTTCGAATCCCATCGGCTCCATTCGAACCCGGATTCGTGTCCGTCGCTCCTTGTCCGGCGGTCGTCGCGAATTAGATCCCTATTCCGCGTCCGCGGCGCAGCGAAATCCCAGGTTGTTCAGTCCCGAGTCGGGCGCCGTCATCATCCTGGCGGCCACCCGGTAGCCCCGGCAGTAGTTCTCGCTGCAAAGCCAGCTTCCTCCCCGGTGCACTTTCTGCGTGCCGGTCTCGGGGCCGCGGGGGTTCTTCGCCGGAGAGCGGGCGAAGTAGCCCGGCGCGTACCAGTCCTGAACCCACTCCCAGACGTTGCCGGTCATATCGTATAGACCGAACCCGTTCGGAGGGAACTGGCCGACCGGCGCCAGGCCCGAATAGCCGTCCAGCGCCTGGTCCTCGATCGGGAACTCGCCCTGCCACAGGTTGGCCTGGTGGATTCCGTCCGGCGTCAGTTCGTCGCCCCAGGCCTGCCGGGAACCCTGCCTGCCCCCGCGAGCGGCGTACTCGAATTCCGCCTCGGTGGGGAGGCGGGCGCCGCGCCACCTGCAATAGGACGCGGCATCCTCCCAGGAGAGATGCACAACGGGGTAATCGGGCTTCTCCTCGTGCGACGAGCCGGGCCCGCCCGGATGCCGCCAGTCCGCACCAACGTCCACAGTCCATTCGGCCTGGCCGGGATCGAATACGCCGGACCACCCAAGCCGTTCCGATTCCGTGACGTGGCCCGTAGCGTCGGCGAACTCCGCAAACCGGGCATTGGTCACCTCGTGGGCGTCGAGATAGAAGGAATCCACCTCCACGGGATGTGCGGGGCCTTCATGGGGGAGGCCTCTGTCGGTTCCCATCATGAATTCGCCGCCTTCAATCAGCCGCATTCCCGCCGTTTCGGGTGACTGCTCCGAGGCGCGCCCGAAGGTCAGAACGCAGAGGGCCATCAGCGCCGCGAAAGCCGACTTGCGCATCCGGTTGATCATGGGGCAGCAGCTTCGTTCCAATTCAATGTCGTCAATGAAACTGGACGATACCGGCGAGGCATTTGGGGGCGATGCTCACCCGGGCAAGGATGTCCCCGTCCTCCAGCGACAACCTGACCACCTCGCCGGTGAACCAGTTGGCGGCGTACGCCGTCTCTCCGTTGATGCCCGGCGCAACGAGCGCCCAGCCGAATCCCTCCAAAGGAAAACTGGCGACCTCCTCGCCGGACTCCGTCAGCACGGCGACCCGGGTGCCGAGGGGCAATACCAGCCGGTCGTCCTTCAGGTGCTCCACGTCGAACATCATGGCCGGCGCCGCGCCGGGGGGCGCTTTGGGCAAGGTCATCAGGTCGGCCAGCTGGACGCCCGTCCGCAAGTCGAAACGCATCAGCCTCGGGCCGGTCTCGGAGGTGTAGACAAGAGTGTGGCCGTCGGATGCGAGTGTGGTGTGGGTTGCGCCCATGCTGCCGCTGACGCCACCGTGCACCTCGGGCTTGAACTTGCGCACCAGGTTCTCGCCGGCGTCGTATTCGTAGATTTCCCCATGTCCGACGCTGTCCGGATCGTCGGGAAGATACGGATAACGCGTGGTGAGCTGTTCCGGCTGGGCGCTGCCCTTGAGGTACTCGATCAGCACAAAATGTCCGTTGTCGAGAAACTGCACCGAGCCGAACGGACGGTCGGCAAATTTCTTCGTTGGCAACAGCGTGCCGTCGGACTCTACCCGCACCACCAGCCAGGCAAAGCTGTCGAACGCCCAGAGCGTGTTGTCCGGCCCGAAGGTCAGGCCGCCGACCAGGTGGGTGGTGTCCTCTATCCATAGAACGCCCCTGAGCTTGAGGTCGGCATCGAACTGCAGGATGCGGCCGCGGCCGGCATGATCGTCGTCGGGGTCGTTGAGCAGCGTCGCCCCGATGAACACATCGCCCCGTGCGAACGGCTGCAGCACTCTCATGCCGATCCGGATTCATCCATGTCCCGGGTGGCGGAAATGATCCGGAAGACCCGGTCGAGCATCGCCGCGCGCCAGGCTTCCCGTTCGTCCTCCACGTCGTCGTCCGGCGCGTAGTTTTCGATTTCTTCCGCCGTGGCGACCTTGCCCTGCGCCGCAAGCCGCTCATGGGTGTCGAGCCGCTCCTTGACGACGGACACCTCTCCGACCAGGGCCACGATCATGGCCAGCAACTTGTCGGAGTCGGGCGAGTCCAGGAAAAAGGGCCTGCGCCCCTTGGCAACCCGTTGCCTCGGTTTTCCTTTTCCGTCCGCCAGCGTAAGCCCCCTTGCCCTGTTTACCGGGTTGTTTCCTGTATTTCTTGCGCGGTAGTATAGGTTCACAGTCCTGATCAGGCCAGGCACGCGCCTGGGAGATGTTAGGAACAAATAGACTGTCCGCACTTGTAACAAATGAACTGTCCGGTTTTGCTGTCGGCTTTTTTGGCTGGCGGGTGACGGTGGATGAGACGGACTCAATGGTTACAGGAGACAAGGCGGATGCGATTTGAAGAG
>CAZUGT010000315.1:0-4952 GCA_964620095.1 uncultured Rhodospirillaceae bacterium
CGAGGTATACGAGGTCGGCAAGCGGCATGATTTCGAAGACCTCAAGAGCTGGTTCCGGAGCCTCTACGAAACCCTTCTCGGCCAGTCCACCGGCCCGCGCATGGGTTCGTTCATCGCGCTCTACGGGATCGAGGAGACCCGGACGCTGATCGGGAAGGCGCTGGCCGGCGAAGATCTCAACTCGGAGTAAGGTCCCGATGATCCTCTACGACGATCCCATATCCGGGAACGGCTACAAGGTGCGCCTCGCCATGGCCCAGTTGGGTGTCGGCTGCGAGTTGATCGAGGTCGATATTCTCAAGGGCGAGACCCGGACGCCGGAGTTTCTCCGGCTCAACCCCAACGGCAAGATACCGACCCTGGTGCTGGACGACGGGCGGGCGCTGCCCGAATCCAATGCCATCCTCTACTACCTCGCCAGCGGTTCGCCCTTATGGCCGGACGATCTCTATGGCCAGGCCGATGTCCTCAGGTGGATGAACTTCGAACAATACAGCCATGAGCCCTATGTTGCCGTCGCCCGGTTCATGCTTCATCAGCCCGATCCGCCGGACCCGGCGGTTTTGGCCGAGAAGCAGGAGCGCGGTTACGTCGCGCTGGATGTGATGGACGGGCACTTGAAATCCCATGAATTCCTTGCCGCCGGCCGGTATTCCATCGCCGACATCGCCCTCTATGCCTACACCCATGTGGCGAACGAAGGCGGGTTCGATCTCGGCAAATACGAAGCCGTCAACAGATGGTTGGAAAGCGTCCGCGGACAGCCCGGTCACGTCCCCATGGCGCACGCGGGCTAGCGGGCGCCGGCTAACGGGCGTTGCGGGCAAACTCCCAGTACAGCTCGCGGGAGCGGCGGAACATGGGTCCCGGCTGCAGGTCCCGATCATCCAGCTTGATGCAGGGCAGCACCTTGGAGTAGTTGCCGGTGGAAAACAGCTCGTCCGCCGTGGCGAGTTCGTCATAGCCGATGGCCCGCTCGATCACCTCTACGCCGTCATCCCGCAATAGCTGCACGATCCGCTGGCGGGTGAGCCCGTTCAGGAAGGTGCCGTTGGGGGCAGGCGTGTGAACGACCCCATCGGAGACCATGAACAGATTGGTGTAGGCGAACTCGGCCACGTTGCCCGACGGGTCGAGGACCACCCCCGTGTGATACCCTTTGCCGCGAGCCTCGCGGACGGCACGGGCCACATTGGGATAAAGGCAGGAAGCCTTGGCGTCCGTCGGCGCCTGGTCCTGCGCCGGGCGGCGGATGGTGGTTCGGCAGGCGGTGAGGCCGGCCGGTTCGGGCAGCGGGGCGCGATAGATGGAGATCAGGAATTTGGTGGACTCCGGATCAGGGAGGATAAAACCGTCCTCCGCCCAGATCATGGGGCAGATATAAAGCTCGGCGTCGTCCTCGAACTTGCCGATGCCTTCGCGGGCAAGGGCGACGAACTCTTCCGCCGGAACGGGCGAGACCATCCCCAGCGCCTCGGCGGACCGGGCAACCCGCGCGCAATGGGGTTCCAGGTCCGGCGCGCCGCCGAGCATGGCCCGGGCGCCGTCGAACACGATCGACGACAGCCACATGGCGTTGCTGTCCGGGCCCAGGACCTTTGGCGAGCCCTCGTGCCACTCGCCATCGACAAATGTAACGCTGTCGCCGATATCTCCCTTGGCCATTACCGTATCCTTCCTGGTAGCAAGCTATTGTCGTTTTCCGGGAGGCTACCGCCTCTCGGTAAAGAAATCCTTCAATAAAGCGGCCGCCTCCTGTTCGGCGATACCGCCGTAGACTTCCGGCGCATGATGACAGCTCGGCTGCTGGAAAATGCGCGGACCATGATCGACGCCGCCGCCCTTGGGGTCAAACGCCCCGAAGTAGAGGTTGCGGATGCGGGCAAGGGATATGGCCTGGGCGCACATGGGGCATGGCTCCAGGGTGACGTAGAGATCGCAGTCCGGAAGGCGCGCCGCGCCGGATACGGCGCAGGCTTCGCGAATGGCCAGCAACTCCGCATGGGCGGTCGGATCATTGTCCCGCTCGACCCGGTTGTGGGCGCGGGCGACGATTTTGCCGCCCCGGACGATCACCGCGCCGACGGGGACCTCGCCCGCCGATCGTGCGTCTTCCGCCTCCTTGAGGGCCGCCGCCATATGAGGGCCGGCGGCGGCTTGTTTGTCCTTGCTCATGCTGAGACAGTGTCGCCCGCCCTGCACCGCGTCAAGCCGGGGGCCCGCCCGCCGCGAGATTGCACGCAATTCCCGGCGGGCCTAAAGTGCGGCCATGACCGAGACCCTGGAATCGCCGGTCATCGGCATCACCGTCGATGCCGAGGAGAACGGCGCGTACTCCAAATATCCGTGGTATGCACTGCGCCAGAATTATGCCGGCGCCGTGGTGAAGGCGGGCGGACTGCCCTTGCTGCTGCCCAACGAGCCGGGCCTTGCCGAGGACTATCTCCGCCGGATCGACGGGCTGCTGGTGACCGGGGGCCATTTCGATGTGGATCCCGGCCTGTACGGCGAGACCGAACGCCACGATACGGTCACCCTGAAGGAACGGCGCACGGATTTCGAATTGGCGATTACCGGGGGGGCACTGGCGCGGGACATGCCCGTCCTCGGTATCTGCGGCGGCCAGCAGCTGCTGGCTGTCGCGCTCGGCGGCACCCTGATCCAGCATATTCCCGATGCGGTCCCGGGGGCGCTGCCGCACGAGCAGCCCAATCCCCGGCATGAGGCGGGGCACGACGTCCAAATCGTCGAGGGCACCAGGTTGCGGGAGATCGTCGGCGTGGCCCGCATGTCGGTCAACTCAGCCCACCATCAGGCGGTCAAGGACCTGCCCGCCGATGCCGTGGTCAATGCGACCGCCGATGACGGCGTGATCGAGGGCATCGAGGCCCCGCGCGAGAAATTCTGCATCGGCGTTCAGTGGCACCCGGAGTTCGAGGTCGACGCGGCCGATATCCGGATTTTCGCTGCTTTCGTCGATGCCGCCCGTCATGGCTAGGGCCGGCGAGGACCGGCCGGGACCCCATCCCGGAGAGCGTATCGCCAAGGTGCTGGCCCGGGCCGGCATCTGCTCCCGCCGCGAGGCCGAGAAACTCATCGGCGAGGGCCGGGTCGCGGTCGACGGGGACGTGCTGCGCTCGCCGGCCCGCAACGTCACCGGGGAGAATCTCATCACCGTCGACGGCGAAACCGTCGGCGGCAAGGCGCCCGTCCGCCTGTGGCGTTATCACAAGGTCAACGGCGTGCTGACCACCCACAACGACCCGCAGGGGCGTCCGACCGTCTTCGAGCGTCTGCCGGATCATATGCCGCGGGTCATTTCGGTCGGACGCCTCGATCTGAACTCGGAGGGCCTGCTGCTGCTGACCAACGACGGCGGCCTAGCCCGGCACCTGGAGCTGCCGTCGACGGGATGGGTGCGGCGCTATCGGGTGCGGGTCCACGGCCGGGTCGACGAATCCCGGTTGGCCGGTCTCGCCGGGGGTGTCGAGGTGGACGGCATCGCCTATCGGGGCGTCGATGCGTCGCTTGACCGGCAGCAAGGCGCCAATGCCTGGCTGACCGTGTCTCTTCGGGAAGGCAAGAACAGGGAAATTCGGAATCTCATGGAGTACCTGGGATGGCCGGTGAACCGCTTGATTCGAACGGCTTACGGCCCGTTTCAACTGGGATCGCTGCCCAAGGGGAACGTCGAGGAGGTCCGGCCCAAGGTGCTTCGGGAACAACTGGGGAATTTCATCGGCGATGAGGATCGTCGGCGGCAGTCTTAGGGGGCGGCGCATCGCGGTGCCGTCCGGCCGGTCGGTGCGTCCAACCTCCGACCGGGCACGGGAAGCGGTGTTCAATATCCTCGCTCATGGGATGGGGGTCGACCTCCATGGCGCCCGGGTTCTGGATCTGTTTGCCGGGTCGGGCGCCTATGGCCTGGAAGCACTGTCGCGCGGGGCCGCGTCGGCGGTGCTGATCGACAATGCCGCGCCGTCCCTCGAGGTTATCCGAACGAATGTCGAGGATCTCGAGGTGGCGGACCGGGCCCGGATCGTGCGGGCGGATGCCGCTAGGCTGACGAATGGAGCCCATATCCCGGGGCCATTCGATTTGGCGTTTCTCGATCCGCCCTACGATGAGGGTTTGGAGGCGGCGGCGCTGGAATCCTTGGCATCGGCCGGTGTGTTGGACGAGCACGCGGTGTGCGTCGTCGAAACCCGGAGCAAACACGATTTCGAGGCGCCCATGGGCTACGTCATCGAGGACCGGCGCACCTATGGGCAGGCACGGATTTCGTTCCTGCGGCTAGCCTAGCCGGTTGCCGGAATTGTCCCAGGATGCCGCCGCCGCTCACCGGGACGGCGGGATTTTCCAAGCCGATCAGCGGCGGCCGAACAGGCGTTCGATATCGGCGAGCCGCAATTCCACGTAGGTGGGGCGGCCGTGATTGCACTGTCCCGAGTGCGGGGTCGCCTCCATCTGGCGCAGCAATGCGTTCATTTCCGGCGCGTTCAGCCGTCGGCCGGCGCGGACGCTGCCGTGACAGGCCATGGTCGAGCATACATCGGCGAGCCGGGACTCGAGTGAAAGGGTGGCGTCGTACTCGGCGAGATCGTCGGCAAGATCGCGGATCAGGCCGGCGGCATCGATCTCGCCCAGCAGCGCCGGGGTTTCGCGCACCACCACGGCGCCGGTGCCGAATGCTTCGACCGCCAATCCAAGCTCGGTCAGCTCCCGCGTGCGTGCGAGAATTCTCTCCGCCGCGGCCTCGTCCAACTCCACCACTTCCGGGATCAGCAGCGCTTGCCGTTGGATGCCGCCGGCGGCGAGCGCCTTCTTCATGTCTTCGTAGACCAGCCGTTCATGGGCGGCGTGCTGATCGACGATTACGATCCCTTCATCCGTTTGAGCAACGATATAGGTCTCGTGAAGCTGGGCCCGGGCGGCGCCGAGCGGATAATTCT
>CAZUGT010000316.1:0-5362 GCA_964620095.1 uncultured Rhodospirillaceae bacterium
TCAGACGGGAGTTGGGCGAGTCCAGGTTCAGCACGCGATCGGACTGCGAGCCCCCGGTTCACCTCTATGCGGGCGAGGGGACGGGGTTCGGCCGGGCGCTCCGCGGCATGTACGCCATCGCAATCACCGACGAGGCGGCCGACCGGGTGGTGCTGTCCCGTGATCCCTTCGGGATCAAACCGCTCTATTACGCGGCCATCGAGGGCGGGATGGCGTTTGCCTCGGAACCGGCGGCACTTGTCGCCGCCGGGCTCGTCGCGCCCCGCCTTAACGCGACCGCACGGGACGAGATGCTCCAGCTCCAATACTCGACGGGCCGGCGGACCATATTCGAGGGCGTGGATCGGGTGCTGCCGGGAGAGACCTTGACCATCGAGGCGGGCAGCATTGTCTCTCGGCTCGACAAGGCGGCGCTGCCGGACGGCGCACCGGCGGACTGGGATGAAGAAGAGGCCATCCGGCGATTTGACGCGGCATTCATGAACAGCGTCGAAGTCCACCAGCGCGCCGACGTGCCGTATGGCATGTTTCTGTCGGGCGGCATCGATTCATCGGCGGTGCTTGCCGCCATGCGGGATTTGAACGACCGGCCGGTCCAAGCCTTCACCGCCGGTTTTTCCGGCACCCGGGTCGCGGATGAGCGGGAGCACGCGGCGGCCGTCGCCGGCGCAGCCGGGGCGGACTTTCATGCCATAGACGTGGATGCGGCGGATTTCTGGCAAGACCTGCCGGCGATCGCCGCGGCGCTCGACGATCCGGCGGCGGACTACGCCGCCATTCCGACCTACAAGCTGGGCCGGCTGGCTCATGATTGCGGCCTGAAGGTCGTTCTTTCGGGTGAGGGGGGGGATGAACTGTTCGCCGGATACGGCCGCTACCGCCGCTTGCTGCGGCCCCGGTTCCTGGGCGGCGGCGCCGTGCGCCGCAAGGGCGCCTTCGAGGGGCTGGGGGTTCTCCGGGGTGACGGCGATGGCTGGCGGGCCGGCCTCGACCGGGCCGCGGCCCGGGAGGCCACCGCCGGCCGCACCCGGCTTCAGACGGCCCAGGCGGCGGATTGCGCGGACTGGCTGCCCAACGACCTGTTGATCAAGCTGGACCGCTGCCTGATGGCGCACGGCGTCGAAGGCCGGACCCCGTTTCTCGATCCGCGGGTCGCCGACGTGGCCATGCGGCTGCCCGACAATCTCAAGGTACGGGGCGGCACCGGCAAATATGTTCTCCGGCGCTGGCTGGAACGGAAGCTGCCCGAAGCCCGGCCGTTCGCCCGCAAGAAAGGCTTCACCGTGCCGGTCGGCGAGTGGATCGCGGCGCGGTCCGGCGAGCTCTCTCAACTGGTGGCCCGGCAGCCCTGCATCGAGGAGGCGTGCCATCCGGCCGCGGTGGAGGCGTTGTTCCGTACCCTCAATCCCAGCCGCCCGCGGGCCGCGCAAGCCGCCTGGCGGCTGCTTTTCTATGCGCTGTGGCACCGGCGTCACATGGAGGGCCGGGCGCCGGACGGGGATGTGTTCGAGGTATTGTCGGAAAACTAGCCCGGCCAAAGCCAGGGGTGACGCCTAGATCGGCTCTAGAAGCGATAGTCGGACACATCGAGGCCGAGGGCCTCGCGGCCCCAGGCCGTGAGATAGATGTCCCAGTTGTTCTGGTGGTGGGCGCCCGCGGCCTTCACGTCGCGCAGCTTGCGCTGGATGTCGTTGTCGTTATAGAGCCCGTTTCCGCCCCAGGCGTAGAACAGCCGGTCGACCGCCTTCTGGCAGAGGACACAGACGTAGGCCATGTCCCGCTTGTTGCGGAGCCGCTCCTCGCCGGTGAGGGGACGATCCCGCAATATCTCCTCGGTCTCCCGGAGATTGCGCAGCATCAGGCTTTCAGCGGCCCGCGCATCCGCCGCGCTTTCGGCGATCCTCAGGTGTATCGACTGGAAGTCGGCGACCTTTTCGCCGCCCCGGTTGATCCGCGTCTCCATGGCCTCGATGAACTGCTCCACCGCGCCCAGCGCCAGCCCGACCGAAACCGAGACCAGGGAGTACGGCGCAACCGAGATGCGGGGCAGCCGGAAGACGGGATGGTCATACATCTCGGCTCCCGGCGTGGTGCCGTCGAGCCCGTCCTTGGACGGGAAAGTGCGGTGTTCGGGCACGAAGGCGTCCTCGAATTCGACGAAGCAGGAGCCGGTGCCGCGCAGCGCGAACGTATCCCAGTTGTCGATGATCCGTCCCTTGTCGCGCTCGATCAGGATATGGAGCATGCCGGACCCGTCGGCGAGGACGGCGTTGTTGGCGAGCCAGCCCGCGTGTTTGCACCCCGACGAAAACGTCGCCCAGCCGTTCAGCAGATAGCCGCCGTCGGCGGGGGTGAGGGCGCACTTCCTGGCGATGCTTTCCTCGGTGCCCGTATTGCCGCCGGAACAGATGAACTGGTCCGGGCCGGACGCCCATAGTTCGTCCTGAGCCGGTTCCGGAAATCCGGCACAGGTGTTGGCGTGCTCGGCGAAAACCGCATAGACCCAGGCGGTGGAGGCGCATCCCTTGGCGAGCTCCGCGCAAACCTGGACCAGCACGTCCCATCCGTATTCGTAGCCGCCGTGCTTCCTGGGCATGCAGACGCGGATCAGCCCGTGGCGGCGGAAATCGCCGAGGGTTTCCTCGGGGATGGCGGCGGCCTCTTCGCAGGCCGGCGCGCGGGCCAGCAGATCGGGCACCATGGACCGCGCCCGGGAGATCAGCTCCGCCGGGCTCGGAATATCGATGTCGGTGTCGGCGGCGGCGGCGTCCATGACCGTCTCTCTCCTGTTGGAACCGGCACAGGCCGGCATGGGCCAGCATAGGCCAGCAGCGGCCAGCATACGAATGCCGTATTTGCCGGTAAAGGGCCGCCGCGAAACACATTGGGCATGGCGGCGGGGCCGCCGGCATCGCCGAAAACCGGCGACGGGCGCGGCGGTTTTGCGTATTGTCCGGGCCATGGACCTCGATTTCGACTGGCTCAACCTGCACGTCGGCGCCTTGGTGGGGACGGCGCTGGTATTCGGCGGCATGTCGTTCTTCGCCTTCGTCTTTACGCCCATGGTCTTCAAGTTCGCCGAGCGCGAGGATGCGGCGCACTTCCTGCGCCAGGTGTTTCCGGTCTATCACCGGGTGATCGCGAGCCTCTGCTGTGTGCCCGCCATCCTGCTGATCCCCGGCGGCCGGTCGTACACGCCCGAGGTGACGGCGCTGTTGGCCGTCGCGCTGCTCAACCTCGTCTCGGCGCGGTTCATCGTGCCGGCGGCCGACGCGGCCCGCGAGGCCGGCGATCAGAAGAAATTCACCGCCATCCACCGGTTGAGCGTGATCCTGCACACGGGCGAACTGATCGCCATCCTGGCCGTACTCGTTAGACTGGCCCAGTAGCGGGGCAAGTAGAGCCCAGCCCGCGCGCATGATATATTCGCCCACACGGAAAACGGGCGGAGCAGGTGCGCCCGTGAAACGCCTCTTCAAATCAAAACAGATGCTGTGGGCGGCGTTGGTGTTGTTTGGGCTGGCGATTGGCTGGACGCTCGACAGCAACGTCGCGGGTGAACGGGTTTGGTCTCGGATCGATGCATTCGCGCAAGATGACACAACAAGGAGGTGGGAAGAGTTTCAGAAAGCTGTCCCGCATTTCGATCTAGAACAGGCGCTATTCGCCTATCGGCACTACCGGCGAGCTCCGGAACGCTACCGACTAAAGCTAAAACTATATGTCACCCGCCATCCCGAGGCGCGGGTGAAGGCCAACCGTGAGTATGTGGAACGTCAGGGTTGGCCCAAAATCTTTCGCGACGACTTCGACAAGGAGGTGAATTGGCTGAAGCGCCTCTCTGCCTTGCCGCCGGACGACATCTTCGAGTTGTCGCGGCGGCTAAAGGGGAGGGTAGCGGACGATGCGAGCGACGAAGTCCGCATTCTCAACGGTTCGATTTCCCATGCGTTGGCGATATTTGCCGAGAATGCAGGTTCGGGTGCCGCGATGTATTTTCATGCGAAATCCATACTCGCGGCAACCCGCCAATCGGGCGAGGCCGTTGATTGCGAGTCGGGTGCTCCGGTGTTCAGGATGTGGAAGGCCGCTGACCTTGACTACGGTCCCGCCATCGCCGAGCTCATTTCAATGTATCTGATTGGTCTTTGTGTCGCGGAGGATTTTGCGCGCGCCTATTACTGGGTGCTGAGGGGACGTCGGGCCAGGATAGACGTGAGCGGCCCTGCTGCCCGGGTGGAAGCCGAGGTGGGGCCGGGCCAGCGTTCATTGGCGGAGAGTTGGTTGGCCCGTGCCGAGGTGCCCTCGGTCCATGACTACAAGAATATAAATCGAAGGACGCGCTAGGAATTCAGCATCGATAGCCGTGGCTTTTGCGGCAGTTGCAATAGGCTTTTCAAGTCACTTCGACACTTTCCTCCGCTACTGATTTTTGCCGTGGCGCCGTCCGGTAGCGGACCCCGGGCGGCAAAAAGGCCGGCCCTTTGGGGGGCCGGCCGTTTTAGTGCGAACTCGGAGCCTCAAGAGCTCGGGCGGTTTGCCTTGTCAGATGGCGATCGCCGCCTGGCGCCACGCCGAGGTACCCTTGCAATCAGGACATACCCGCTCACCGATATGGTGCGACGTGAAATCCTTCGAACACATCAAGCACTTGCGCTTCTTGATGTTCTGGTTGTCAGCCTGAGGCTTTTTGTTCATCTCGCTGCGAGACGACATGGTATCCTCCTGGGTGCTCTTTCCAGTCCGCAAAGTCACTCGCACCCGGCCCGATGACCGGGGCCACACGCAACCGCGCGGATTGGATTGTCTGTCCGAAGGGCGCGCCAATTGGGGATCCAGGAACGCGCCCGTTACAGAAAACTAGTATATAACGACACCCCGGCGAAATAGCTATGCATTTTTTGCATGACTGATATGCGGGGCCTCAACGAACTATCCTCTCAACCCTGAATGGTTCAATAATCACTAACCGCAAAGGCCCGTTCACCGGTCTTTGCGCCGATTTTACGGGGATTTTCCGCAAACGGATCGCCGAACGGCCGTCTCACGCGATTTTCGCGCCGCCGCCCGTTTTTCGCGCGCCTACTCGCCGGGCTGCGGGCTTGCCTCTTGTTCCACGGCTCCCTTGGCGGCTGCCGGCGTGCCCGGCATGGGAGCTTCGGAGACGTCGTCGGGCTGGTTTTTGAACTTCCCGTGCTTCTTGTAGTAGGCGTCGGTCTTTACATGCTTGGAGACCACGAACGGCGCGCCCTTGACGAAGTCATAGAGGGCGACGATGCCGCCGGTCCACATGGTGCGGATCATGTGCATCTTGGCGCGCGACGCGCGAAGCTCGAACAGGTCCGCGTTTTCGTGGGTGTGG
>CAZUGT010000317.1:0-8726 GCA_964620095.1 uncultured Rhodospirillaceae bacterium
TCGGGCCTCGGCGGCGGCCATTGCGCTGGCGGCGGCCCTCGCGTGCGGCAGCGCATATGCCGCCGGGGCGCCCGGCAAGGTCGAGATCGGGCAGGGCGAGCCGATCCAGATTCGCGCGCTGCTTTCCGGCTCGGTGGTGAAAGAAATTTCGCCCGTCATCGAAGCCGCCGTCGAATTGGCGGTTGAGCACTTCGGCCCCATTCACGGGCGCCCGGTTTCCGTCCGGACCCTTGACGAAGAGTGCTCGGGCGAGGGCGGGCGCGCGGCGGCCCGGGCCATTGTCGGCGACGCGAAGGTTGTCGGCGTCATCGGGACGCTATGCTCCGGCGCGGCGGTGGAGGCCTCGCCGATCCTCGGCGCGGCCGGCCTCTCGATGATCTCGCCGGCCAACACCTCGCCCCGGCTCACGTCCGACCTCGCCGGCAATGTGGGGCCGGACTATCACGAGGGTTATTTCCGCGTGGCGAACAACGACCTCGTGACGGCGGGCGTCGTGGCGAAGTTCGGCTACGAGGAGCTCGGGTTGCGCAGGATGGCGGCGGTCCACGACGGCGACGCCTATACCAGCGCGCTCGCCAACGCGTTCGCCGTCGCGTTCCGCGGGCATGGGGGTGTTGTTCCGACCGTAGCCCAGGTCGCCAAGGGGCAGACCGACATGTCCGCCGTTCTCGCCGAGCTGGGCGCCGCCCGTCCCGAGGGCGTGTTGCTCCCACTCTTTCCGGCGGAAGCCGGGCCGCTGATCCGGCAGGCGGCGGGGTTCGACGGCTTGAAAGGCGCGAGGATGATCGGAGGCGACGCCCTGTCGACAAGAGCCATACTCGCCTTGCCCGAGGCCGAGGGGTTCTACTTCACGGGTCCCGATCCGGGCAACGCCGGCAACGTCAACCAAGCGACGGACAGGAGCGCAGCCGACGTGCTCAAAGCGATCGAAACCGCCTTGGGCAGACCGCCGGCATCGGGATTCTGGGCGCATGGCTATGACGCCACGACGTTGCTGCTGTCCGCGATCAAGCAGGTTGCGGTGCCCGGTGACGGGACGCTCTCCATCAACCGCCGGGCGCTCCGCGATGCGCTGGCCGGAACCGCTGGCTTTCGGGGCCTGCTCGGCACGCTGGCTTGCGATGAATTCGGAGACTGCGGCACCGGCCGCAGCGTGATCCATTTCCACAGCGATTCCAGCGTGGCGGACCCGTTGCGTCTGCCGGTCGTGTACGAAGGCACACCCGGTCTGCACGCGCCCAGGCGGTAACGGCCGCATCCGCGAGCGCCTCGCCCGCGGCCCCGCCTTCGAGGCCGGACGCCGTCGGCGCGAAGCGCGGCGCGGTCGAGTCCCTCCGGACCCGGCCAAAAGCGCGATCTTCCGCCCGGCGGACTCCGGCGCACCCCTAGAGCCGATCATGGTTTGACGAAATCGCGCCGTGGTTCCGTCAAAACCTGACCCGATCTAGCCGGCCGAAATCGGCGGGCGGCAAAAATCGGCCCGCCGACCGGGGATTCCACTCGCTTGTTGACGTTTTCCTGAATGTGCTTTATCGGTTTCGGGATGCCAGTAGGGAAATCATCGGTTTTGGCACGCTAGTAGGGAAATCTCGGATGGACTTTGAAGAGGAAAAGCACGGAGAGGTTGTGATCGGACTTGTATCCGGTCGTGTAGACGGGCTCGCCGCGCCGGAGTTTGAACAATATCTCAATGCCATTGTGGAGCGTGGCGACAAAGACGTCTTGCTTGACTGTTCCGGGATGGACTACATCAGCAGCGCGGGACTTCGCGCCTTGCTCGTCGGTGCCAGAGCCTGCCAGCAGAATGGCGGAAATCTGGCCCTATGCGCTCTGAAGCCCGAGTGCAGGAAGGTGCTGGAAGTGAGCGGCTTCTTTGCTTTCCTGGAGAGTTTCGACACGCGCGAGGATGCCCTGGCGGCCGAGCAGGATTGGGTCGGCCGAGGGGCGTAGACATGCTGACTCTCGTTGAAGAAATCGTTCTTCTCATGATCGACGAGAAGGGTTCGTTCATTCCCGTCCGCGAAACCGCCGTCGACTACAGCATCGCCGGTGCCACCCTAATGGGTCTGGCTTTCGCCAACCGTATCGATACGGACTCCGAACACCTGACGGTGATCGATTCTTCGCCGACCGACAGCGCGTTGCTTGACCGGGCCCTCGCCTTGATCACCTCGTCGGAAGAGGCCAGGCTCCCGTCCGCCTGGATCGAGGTGCTGGCCACGGACGAAGCCCGGTCGATGCGGGAAATGGCCCTTGACAGTCTAATCGAGCAAGGAATTCTGGAACGTTCGGGTTCGACGTTCATGTGGGTCTTCGAGCGGGTGCGCCATCCGATCATCGGCGACCGGGAGGAACGCGCGGTCAAGCGGCGCATTGCCGATGTTTTGCTCTCCGACGGCATTCCGGAGCAGCGGGATGCGGCCCTGATCTGCCTCGCGGATGCTTGTGGCATCCTGCCCGCCATCTTTTCCGTCCAGGAAATCAAGAAAGCCCGCCCGAGGATCGAACAACTGCGTAAGCTTGATCTCATCGGCCGCGAGATGAACGGCGCGATCGAGGAGATAGAGAGGTCCATCATAATTGCGATGTCGCACATGCCCCATTAGAGGGCCCGTGATTGGAATGATCCGGTCAGCGCGGCCCGCGCATGGTTATCAGCTTCCGGCCGGAAGTGAACTGGATGCCGCATGGCAATAGGAAGAGCCCGTATGTTTAGACGCGTGACGACCGCCGGCCTGACGGTATCCGCGGCCATGGCCGTCCTCGCGCTGTCGTCGCCTTCCGCCCATGCCGCGGTCGAGACCGAAGCCAACTTCGTCTTGAACAGCTTTGCGTTCCTGGTATGGGGCGCGCTCGTCATGTGGATGTGCGCGGGCTTCACGATGCTCGAAGCCGGCTCCGTACGCACCAAGAACGCATCGGTCATCTGTCTCAAGAACATCGGTCTCTATTCCTTTGCCGGCCTCATGTACTACTTCGTCGGCTTCAACATCATGTATGTCGGCGTCGAACCGGGCGGCTGGTTCGGTACGCTCTCGCTGTTCCATGGCTCCACCGGCGAGGAAATCGCGTTGCTGGCGGAGAAGCCCGAAGCCGTGGCGGCTGTTGTCGAGCGCGGCCATTCGACGATGTCCAACTGGTTCTTCCAAATGGTCTTTGTCGCGACAACCGCGTCGATCGTGTCCGGCACTTTGGCCGAGCGGGTCAATCTGTGGTCGTTCTTCGTCTTCATCGTGGTGCTGACGGCGGTGATCTATCCCGTGGTCGGCGCCTGGACATGGGGCGGCGGCTGGCTCACCGAACTGGGTTTTTCGGACTTCGCGGGATCGACCATCGTCCATTCCACCGGAGGCTGGGCGGCGTTGGCGGGTGCGCTCGTCGTGGGCGCGCGCAAGGGCAAGTTCCGGCGCGACGGCTCGGTGAAACAGACGCCGCCGTCGAACGTTCCCGCCGTGACGCTCGGCGTCTTCATTCTCTGGCTCGGATGGTTCGGCTTCAACGGCGGTTCCCAGCTCGCCTTGGGCTCGGCCCTCGATGCGGTCGCGTTAAGCAACATCATCGCCAACACCAACCTTGCCGCCGCCGCCGGCGTCGTTGCCGCCATCGCCCTGTCGCGGCCCCTCCTCGGCCGCGTCGATCTTCTCGCCAGCCTGAACGGAGCGATCGCGGGCCTGGTTTCGATCACCGCGGGTCCCGGTCTGGTGGAGCACTATTGGGCAATCGTGATCGGCGGGGTCGGCGGTTTCATCGCCGTGGCCGGGACGAGGCTGATGGAACGGCTGCGGATCGACGATGTCGTGGGCGCGGTGCCGGCCCACCTTTTCGCCGGCATTTGGGGGACCCTCGCCGTGGGCTTTGCGGCGGGCGGCGATCTTCTGGCGCAGATTTACGGAATCCTGGCCATCGGCGCCTTCGTGTTCATCGCGTCCAGCCTCGTGTGGTTCGTGATCGAGAAGACCATGGGGGCCCGGGTCTCGGAGCGCGTGGAGGAACTGGGTCAGGATGTGGCGGAACTGGGTATCGAGGCCTACCCCGAGTTCCTTGTCGTGCCGGACGATGACGATGACGATGACTGATCGGGAGGCCGGCATGGTCCGGCGATACCGGTTCGGATTTGACATGATCGGGCCCGGGCGTAGATTGCCCGAGGGCCAACAATTCGGGAGACGGATGCAATGGAAGTGACGACCGAGCGGCAGGGCGGCATCTTGTCCATTTGTGTGGACGGGCGCATTGACGGTTCCAATGTGGTCGAATTCGAGGAATCGATCAGGGAGGCGATCGAGGACGATGATCGCGTCGTGATCATGGATCTCGAGAATCTGCGTTACATCAGCAGCGCCGGTCTTCGCGCTGTGCTTCTGACCGGCAAGACCTTGAAGGGCAGGGGCGCCGAACTCGTGCTTTGCTCGCTGTCCGAACCCATTCGCAAGGTGTTCGAGATCAGCGGCTTCGACACGCTCTTTGCGATCCATGCGTCCCGCAGCGCGGTCCAATCGTCGCTTTCGGACTAGGGCCGCCTTGTTTCGAACCACCACATCGTGAGGAGCAGTCATGGCCTCGTCCCATTCCATCCACGATGCCCCGGCGCAGGCCGTCGCCCTGCCGACCGGACTGGCGGAGATCAACCACGATGTGCTGGACGACGCCATTCTCAAGAAGCTGATTGATCCGGAAGTCTACTACTCCTTTGTGCAATGCCGCGCGACCGGCGTACCGATGGAAAAACAGTTCGCCGACGCCCTGGCCGTTTCCGTCCGGGAGTGGGCGCAATCGAAGGGCTGCATCGGCTACTCGCACTGGTTCTCTCCGATGCGGGGTCCGGTCCACGGGGAGAAGCTCGAAACATTTGTCGGCGTCGACTTCGACGGGGACCGCCTCGTCGTCGCGCTGACGGGCCGGGATCTCTTCCAGACCGAAACCGACGGATCGTCCTTCCCCAACGGCGGGTTGCGCCAGACCCACGAGGCGGCAGCCTACATCGGTTGGGACACCGGATCGCCGCCCTTCGTTTACCGCAAGACGCTCTATATTCCGTCCGCCTTCGTGTCCTGGACCGGCGAAGCGCTGGACCAGAAGACTCCTCTTTTGCGGGCCAACATGGCCGTCAACGAGCACGCCCTGAGGCTGCTGCATCATCTCGGGGACGAGGCGACGACCGAAGTGGTGTGCAATGTCGGTTGGGAGCAGGAGTTTTTCCTGATCGACCGGAGCATGTATCTGGCGCGCCCGGATCTCGTCGCCTCGGGACGCACACTGCTCGGCGCCCCGCCGCTTCGCGGACAGGAACTGTCGACTCACTATTTCGCCAGGCTGACGCCGCGGGTCAACCGTTTCATGGAGGAAGCCCGGGAGCGGATGTGGCGCCTCGGGATATCAATCCGGTGCACCCACAACGAGGTCGCACCTGCCCAGCACGAGATCTCGCCGATCTTCAACATGGCCAATCTCGCCGCCGACAATAACGTCCTGGCCATGGACGTGTTGCGCGACCTGGCCTCCGAGCACGATCTGGAGGTCCTGTTTCACGAGAAGCCGTTCGCCGGCATCAATGGCACCGGCAAGCACAACAATTGGGGCCTCAACACGGATACGGGCGCCAATCTCTTCGTGCCCGGGGAGACCGAGTTCGAAAGCCGGCGGTTCGTCGCCTTTACCGCCGCGCTTCTGCGCGGCGTCAACCTGCATGGCGATCTTTTGCGCTGCGGCGTATCGACCGCCGGCAACGATCACCGGCTTGGGGCCCAAGAGGCGCCGCCGGCCATCATAACGGTGCACCTGGGCGCGGGCCTGGAGCAGCACTTCAGGGACGTTGCCGAAGGCGGGCCGTACGGCGCCTACGAAGGGCAGCACAAGGAGATCGAAATCACCGCGCCCGTGGCCGACATCAGGGCCAGCCTCGAGGATCGCAACCGCACGGCGCCGTTTCCGTGGTGCGGCAACCGGTTCGAGTTTCGCGCGGTCGGCGGGAATCAGCACATTGCATTCCCGCTTACCATGGTCAACGCGGGGATCGCGGACAGTCTGAAGGCCATGTGCGATGAAGCCGACGCAGGCAAGGACATAGACCAGGTTATCCGTGACACGATCAAGGAAAACCAAGGCGTGCTGTTCAGCGGAAACGGCTACTCCGAAGAGCTCTACGAGCATGCCGACAAGTGGAATCTGACACATCTGGAAAGCAGCCCGGAGGCTTACGAGACGTTGACGTCGGCCAAGAACGTGGCGCTTTTCGCCAGCCTCGGGATCTTTAACGAACAGGAGATCGCCGCGCGTCAGAGCGTTCTTCAGGACGCCTATGTCACCGAGATTTCGATCGAGGCGCGCGCATTGCTGCGGATTCTCTCGACCATGATCGCGCCGGCCGCAATACAGGACGTCGATTCAGGCAATGGGGCAGGTTTCTCGTCCTCGCTCCTCGACGAGAAGAAGGAATTGGTCGCCGAATTGCTGGCCTGCGCCGATGCTTTGTCGGAGACGATCGGCGGCTGGCCGGAGGATGATCTCGCGCGCGCCGCGACATATGCCCATGAGACGATCAAGCCCGCGATGCAGGCTGCCCGTGATGTGGCCGACCGTCTCGAGGCTCTCGTCGATGCCGATCTTTGGCCGATACCGAGCTATTCGGATTTGATCTACGATCAGTGACCGGCGTCACTGCACCCATATGGACACATTCGCCAGATAGTTGCGTGTTTCGCGGTCGATGGGGAAGTGCAGCAGGCCGTCGCGGCCGAACCAGCGATCATGGATTTCCTCGTAGCGGCTCGCGTGGCTTTCGATCCCGGCGAGCAGATCGACGAAGATGCTGTTGACGAAATCCCGCCACGGGCTGTCGTTCTGGGGGAGAATGCAGGCCAGAGGCTCGGTCGCCAGGACGCTTGTGCGCGGCAACAGCACGACGCTCTTGTCCAGTTGCACCCGTTCGGCCTCGGACAGCAATACGGTGCCGATGTTGGAGATACCATGCACCTCGCCCTTCACGAGGGCGTTCATGGCCTCGCCGATGTTGGCGTACGCCCGGACGGTGACCAGCGGCAGATGTTTCGCGATCACCGAAACCGTCGTGGTGCCTTGAACGACGCCGATTTCCAGCCTGTTGACGTCGGCAATCCGGCTGGCGTGTTCGCGGTATGCCATAATGCGCGTGCCGTCGCGGAAGAACGGCAGAGAGAAGTCGATCATCTGCTCCCGCTCCCAGGTCGGTGTCGTCAGCCCGCAGACGATATCGAGTTCGCGGCTGGCGACGCGGGTGAGGCGGTCGGACGGCGTCACCGGGAACAACTTGAGCTCGACATCGCGTTCGAGCCGGCGTTCCATGCCAAGCCGGATTTCCTTGAGGAGGTCGACCGAAAATCCCTCGAAGCCTCCACCGGCCGTCTCGTGAGAGAAGACGCCTCCGCTGGCCCGGGTTCCCGCACGTATTACGCCGTCGGCGGCGATTCGTTCCAGAACGCTTTGGGCCACCGCGTCCCCGCCCGTCACCAACAGGCACAAAAGCGTCACGACCGAAAGAGGGCGAACCGGCCGGCCACGCAATCCGGGCGCCGGAAGTTCAGCCGTCCGCATCGGACGCGGACGTTTTGGCCGTTTGTTTGCCGGGCCAAAGACAAAGAGCCTGCCCATAAGACGAGACCATTCCCGTGTAATTGAATTCTTAACCATCGTGTGCAACCATAACATCGAATCAGTTCTTTTCGTACCACAGATGTGTGCGTTTTTGGAGAACTGGAGGTTCTGAACCCTCGGGCCGTGTAGTTCTAGATTGTGGCGGGACATGATACCTGATCCCCTGACCGAGCGCATCGCGTGTGACGAAATTCCCGACATGGTCTGCAGCTATGACCGTTATATCGCGTCGGGTCTCTATGACCGGAGATATCCGCGGCCGAACAGGCGCACGCTCGGAATGCTGCTGAATCACCTTCCCGCCGACGGCCGCTTTCTCGACTTTGGCGCCGGCACCGGACGCTATGCCGAACCCTTGCTGCAATTGACCCATGCCACCGGCGTAGCCTACGACATCTGCCCGACCGCGGGCCAGATCATGTCGGAACGTTTGGATGGCTTTGTCAAAGACGGGCGCCTCATGATTCGCGACGACCCCCCGGCCGTGCTGTCCGAGGAGTTTCGTTCCGCATTCGACCTGGTATTTCTGGCATTCGGCGTGCTTGCGCATGTCAGCGGCCAAGCGAACCGGCAGAACATGCTGTCCATCTTGCGCCAGACGCTGCAACCGGATGGTGTCCTGATCGCCGGCTTGCCCAACAGGGCACGGAGGTTTCGCGCTGAACGCCGCGCCACGCAGAGCCGGGTCATGGACGGCGAGCTCGAGGAAGGCGATGTTCTCTATCAGCGGGGCCGCAACGCCGACACCATACCGATGTTCTATCATCTGTTTACGCCCGAAGAGGCACGCCGCGAGTTCGACGCCGCGGGGTTCCGTGTCGAGCACATTCAGGCCGAAAGCGTCTGGGCCGAGGAGACGGTCGTCTCCTCGCCGTTCGTCAGTTGGCTGGACGATATCGTGTGCCGGTCCCTGCCTGCCGCCTATGGCTTCGGCTTTCTCGTCGTCGCCCGGCCGTGGATGACCGAGGGATCGTGACGGCCGTGCCTGTGGTGAACTCCTTGCTTCGCGCGGCGGTCATCTTCGGGTTGGTCGCCAATTCGTTCTTTGCGGCCACCCCGGCGGTTGCCGACGACCTCGACAAAATCGTCGAGCGCGG
>CAZUGT010000318.1:0-2177 GCA_964620095.1 uncultured Rhodospirillaceae bacterium
GGTCGAGGTCCGCGGCGCAGAGCTGCCAGGTTTCGAAGGCTTCCGAGCCGTCCGCCGCGAGACGGCAGACGGTAAACGAGTTCTGATGAAGATCGACACCGATATGGGCCATGGCTAATATCCTTCTGTTGGCGGGGGGCGGAGCCCCGAATGGGGGGTGAACGGCCGAGCCAAACTCCTATACGAGGTCACCGGCGATCGCCGGGCCTCACCAGGGTCGTTCGGAAACAGGCGCAGGTTAAACTCCCTCACAGGGTCAAGAGCCCTAATAGGATCATGCAACCTGGTCACCTATCCGCCTCTCCCAACGCCTAGAATGCCGTCAGAAGCACGGCCGTTCACCCCCCCATTCATGCCATTTCCCTCGGCGCGGGCGTCCTGGTCGGCGCGAGCGTCTTCTCGATCGATCTCCAGGACGAGATGAAGGTGGCTGCCGCCGACGGCACCTCGACCGGAGGCATGGACAACGAAGGTTGGGGCATGCTGGGTGGCGTCCGGGTAAACTTCTAACCCGTCTTTACGGCATCGACGACATCAAAGGGCGGTCTCCGGACCGCCCTTTTTTAGGGGATTATGTAGCAAAGTGCTGAAGTGCCGTCATTTCTCGGCTTTCGGGCGATCTACATGGCTGATGCGAACCGGCTTGGTGGGAGCGTCCACCGCCTTCTCAAATTCGGCCTCAACCCTCATGTCAGCCTCCAGCTCGGCTTTGCTCGGCTGATAGCTGGGATGCACGATACTGACCGTCTTTGGGCGCTTGCGGGTTTCGGCTGTCATGATGTCTGCTTCCCTTTGTGGTCTTTGAAGAACGTTATCCAGGACGACACGGGGACGCCACAGATCGTAGTGTTCCCACTCGACCGGTTCTCGCGGTTCAGGTGGTGGCAAGGCGGTCAACGGCGGCACGATAGAATTGGGGATTATATACCTTAGTGCCATTACTTGTTCGGCTCACGCCGTGGGGCACCGCCCTTCAACACCGCCGCCGCCAGTGCGAGGACGCCGGTGGCCGTGACGTGTCAAGCCGCTTCGCGACTCCTCCGCTACGCTCCGGCCCTTCGGGTGACACACCGCAATCACCGGTGTGGAGGCTTGTCATGGCCGGAAGCCAGCTTCCGGCCACAGAGTTCGACGCAACCGCCTGCGCCATCATCAAAGGTGCAGGTGGCGCTTTGGTGCCGAATGAGAATGGGGATGCCACATAATTCCTACACAAAAAAGGGCGGTCCGGAGACCGCCCTTTGATGTCGTCGATGCCGTAAAGACGGGTTAGAAGTTTACCCGGACGCCACCCAGCATGCCCCAACCTTCGTTGTCCATGCCTCCGGTCGAGGTGCCGTCGGCGGCAGTCACCTTCATCTCGTCCTGGAGATCGATCGAGAAGACGCTCGCGCCGACCAGGACGCCCGCGCCGAGCGAGTAGGTCATGCCCAGGGAGTACTGGTTGTGCTCGACCTCACCCGGATTCATGGAGACGTCGTCCGTGGTGTTGAGCCACGTCAGAGCGACGTTCCACGGGCCGGTCTTGTACCCGACGCCGGCCATGAAGCCTTCGCGGTTGTCGTCTTCGCTCATGGCCGTGTCATCCTTACGCTCGGCCCAGTGGCCGCCGATGGAGAAGCCGGCGAACGAGACGTTGCCGCCGAACTGGGTGGTCGTGTATTCCTTGCCCACGCCTTTGCCGCCGACCTTGGTGTAGCCGCCGGAAATCCCGACGCTGGCGTCACCGAACTTGCCCTTGTAGTTGGCGCCAAGGGAGACGTTGTCGGCCTCGGTCGCCATCATGCCCTTGGTCTTCGGCGGATTGTCGGTGTTGTCCTGCCCCGGGGTATAGCTGATGCCGCCCTGGAAGCCGTTGAGGTTCGGCGTGACGTACATCGCCAGCATCCGGTCCGCGCCGCCTTCATGGCTGAAGAAGGTGGCGGGGCCCTTGAGCGGCGTCGTGCTCGGCACGAACTGGGCCGACTGCTGGTGGTTCGTCGCGTTGCTGATGGCGCTCACGTGGGGGCCAAACGCCCTGAAGAGGAAGTGAGCCGACTTGGTCGAACCCAGGCGGAACTCGCCCCATTGCTTCAGGTTGCCGACCTTGAGGTAGGATTCGTCGATGCTGTCTCCGCTGTTAATATCATCCGTCTCAAGCTGTATGATCACGTCAAAGCGGATGCCGTTGTCGAGGG
>CAZUGT010000319.1:0-1957 GCA_964620095.1 uncultured Rhodospirillaceae bacterium
CGTAACCATCGAGAACCGGCATTCGGCCGTGGGCGATGCGGTTGCGACTGCCCAAATCTTCGCCGCCATGCTGGAGCGGCTGGAGGCCCGCGGGGTGTCGACCCTCGATCAGTTGATCCGGGCCTGCGACGAGATGGTCGCCGTGCGGAAGCTGCAGGCGCGGATGTAGCTGTTTCGGACATCTCCGCCCGCGAGATGGACGTTGGGAAGATTCCGTCCTAATCTCTCGCCGATGGCCAAGTGACGACGGTTTGTTGGGAGGGCAAGTCAATGGACGATCTCGTCACCGGATTGCAATCCACCACCGAGTATTCCTTTCAGGTGCGGCTGGCCGGCGTCTTTCTGGGCGCCGAGATCACCGGAATTGACCTGTCGCGGCCGCTGAGCGCGGAACAGCAGGCCGAACTGTTGCAGGCGCACGCGGAATTCGGGGTGCTGGTGTTCCCCGATCAGCAAATCTCCTCCGATGACCTGCGCCGGTTCGGCGAGTATTTCGGCGAGCTGACCGTTCATCCGTTCTCCAGCAGCACCGAGGACAACCCGGAGCTTATCGTCTACGACAACAAGGAAAACAATCCGCCGGCGCCGACCGACATCTGGCATACCGACGAGACATTCCGCGAAGAACCGCCCATGGGCACCATGCTTTGCTGCAAGGAAATCCCCGCGGTGGGCGGCGACACCAATTTCTGCAGCATGACCGCGCTCTATGACGGCCTCTCGGACCGTTGGCAGGCGTTCCTGTCGGGGCTCGAGGCGGTGCACGATTTTCTGCCGTTCAAGGACCTGTTCGCCGATACCCCGGAGGGCCGGGCCAAGCTCAACGAGTACGAAGAGATCTATCGGCCCGCCGTTCATCCGGTGGTGCGCGTCCACCCGGTAACCGGCAGGAAGGCAATCTACGTCAATCCCCAGTTTACCACCCACATCAAGGGGATGGAGGCGGACGAAAGCCGGGTGGTGCTGGAGATGCTGTACAGGAAGACCCTCCGCCATGAATACCACTACCGGCACCGCTGGCAGCCCGACATGCTGGTGTTTTGGGATAACCGGTCCACGCAGCATTCGGCCCTGCACGACTACTATCCCAATCGGCGGCTGATGGAGCGCGTCACCGTCAAGGGGGACCGGCCGGTCGGCGATGCGCCGCCGCCCGATGAATCGGAGACGAGGCGCTACCTGATGCCGCCCATCTCGGCGTTCCGGGATTCCCGGCAGAAACGGCAGCACGAGTTGTAGGACTTACATCTCGTAGGGCAGTCCGACATATTGTTCGGCGAGCGCCGCCATGGCGTTTTCCGAGCGCGCCACGTAATCCAGTTCGTCCTCGCGGGTCCGCTGATCGAATGGATTGTCGTCCGGGAACAGGTGCAGCAGCCGGGTCAGGTACCAGGACATCCGCTCGGCCCCCCACACGCGCCTGAGCGCGGTTTCCGAATACGCGTCGAGCAGATCGTCCGCATTGTCCTTGTAGTGGCGGATCAGGCCCCGCGACAGGTACCAGACATCCGAGAAGGCGAGATTGAGCCCCTTGGCGCCGGTGGGCGGCACGATATGCGCGGCGTCGCCGGCGGTGAACAGGCGCCCGTAGCGCATGGGCTCGGAGACGAAGCTGCGCAGCGGCGCGATGGACTTCTCGATCGACGGGCCGGTTTCGATGGCGTCCGCCATGTCCGGCGGGAAGCGCGCCTTCAATTCCTCCCAGAACCGGTCGTCCGGCCATTCCTCGACGGAATTGTCGAGCGGGCACTGAATGTAGTAACGGCTCATCCGCTCCGAGCGTTGGGAGGCGAGGGCGAATCCCCGCTCGTGGTTTGCATAGACGATATCCGGCAGCGGCCGGGTTTCCGCGAGAATGCCGAGCCAGCCGAAGGGGTAGCTCTTGTCGTAGTTCACCAGTGTGGACGACGGGATGCAGCGCCGGCTGACCCCGTGAAAGCCGTCGCAGCCGGCGACG
>CAZUGT010000320.1:0-6532 GCA_964620095.1 uncultured Rhodospirillaceae bacterium
GGACGAAGGGCGCGGTAAACTTGGTGACCGCCGCACCGACGTTGCCTGCGCCGAAAATGCCGAGGGCGGTTCCCTGCTTATCCGGCGGGTACCATTTGGAAACGTAGGCGATGCCGACGGCAAATGAGCCGCCGGATAAGCAGGGAACCGCCCTCGGCATTTTCGGCGCAGGCAACGTCGGTGCGGCGGTCACCAAGTTTACCGCGCCCTTCGTCCTGGTCGCGTTCGGCTGGGAGATGGTCGCCCAGGTGTGGGCCGCCGCCCTGGTGGTCATGGCGGTCGTGTTCTGGTTCACCACCGACGACGACCCGGAGCACGCGTCGCGGAGGCAAAGAGGGGAAAAGGCCCGAAGCGCTTTTCTGCAGCTCGATCCGCTGAAGTACCAACAGGTCTGGCGCTTCTCGATCTACTACTTCTTCGTCTTCGGGGCCTTCGTCGCGCTGGCCCTCTGGCTGCCGCGCTATCTGGTCGGCGTCTACGGACTGGACATCAAGACGGCCGGAATCCTGGCGGCGTTCTATTCGGTGCCCGCCAGTATCTTCCGGGCCTACGGCGGCCACCTTTCGGACAAGTACGGCGCCCGGACAATCATGTACTGGACATTCGGCGTCTCGGCGGTGTGCTGCTTCCTGCTGTCCTATCCGGACACCGACTATATCGTGCGGGGGATCGAGGGTCCCATCGGCTTCACCATCAAGATGGGTCTGATCCCGTTCGTCGTGCTGGTGTTTGTCCTTGGGTTCTTCATGAGCCTCGGCAAGGCGGCGGTCTACAAGCATATTCCGGTCTACTATCCCGACCATGTCGGATCGGTAGGCGGCCTCGTCGGCATGATCGGCGGCCTCGGCGGTTTCGTGCTGCCCATCGCCTTCGGCCTGATGAATGACCTTACCGGCGTCTGGACCAGTTGCTTCATGCTGCTGTTCATTTTGGTCGCCGCCGCATTCGTCTGGATGCACGGCGCCATCCTGCACATGGAGAAGAAGGCCACGGTGGAGCAGCGTGCCGGCCTGCCGCAACTTCCCGAGCTCGCCCACGTCCACCGGCCGGAGCACGAGGGCGCGCTGGGGCCGCGGGGCACCGGACCGGGAGATCCGCCTGGCGGCCCGACCAACCGGCCCGCCCCGGCGCAGTAACCCGGACAGCACCCGCCAACGCATGGAGGAGCGGACGAGATGAGCACAGCAGACCAGAACGCGGGACGGCAGGGACATACGCTGACCGATTGGCGGCCCGATGATCCGGAATTCTGGAAGTCCTCCGGCCATAGGATTGCCTCCAAGAATCTCTGGATATCCATCCCGTGCCTGCTCCTGGCATTTTCGGTATGGCTGGTGTGGAGCGTGGTGGTTGCCAAGCTGCCGTCCATCGGTTTTGCGTACAACACCAACCAGCTGTTCTGGCTCGCCGCGCTGCCCGGCCTATCCGGTGCGACGCTCCGCATTTTCTATTCCTTCATGGTGCCCATATTCGGCGGCCGGCTGTGGACGGCGCTGTCCACGGCCTCCCTTCTGATCCCGGCGGCGGGCATCGGCTTTGCCGTGCAGAATCCGGACACGCCCTACGTGCTGTTCCTGGCGCTCGCCCTGCTCTGCGGATTGGGCGGCGGCAACTTCGCCTCGTCGATGGCCAATATCAGCTTCTTCTATCCCAAATCGGAAAAGGGCCATGCGTTGGCGATGAACGCCGGGCTCGGCAATGCCGGCGTGAGCGTCATGCAGTTCGTCGTGCCGCTGGTCATCACCGCCGGCGTGTTCGGTGCCATGGGCGGCGAGCCGCAGACCGCCGGCGACGGGACCAAGCTGTGGCTGCAGAATGCCGGCTTCGTTTGGGTGCCGTTCCTTTTGATCACGTCCATCGCCGCCTGGTTTGGAATGGACAACATCGAAAGCGCCCGCGCCTCGTTCAAGGAGCAGTCGATCATCTTCAAACGGAAGCACAACTGGATCATGTGCGTTCTGTATACCGGGACCTTCGGTTCGTTCATCGGCTATTCGGCGGGATTTCCGCTTCTCGCGAAGACACAATTTCCCGAGGTCAACTCGTTGCAGTTCGTGTTCCTGGGACCGCTGATCGGCGCGCTCAGCCGGGCCGCCACCGGATGGGTATCGGACAAGTACGGCGGCGGGCGGGTTACCTTCTGGACGTTTCTGGTGATGATTTTGGCCGTTGCCGGAGTGTTGTTCTTCCTCGACATCAAGGAAACGCCGGGTGCCTTCTGGGGCTTTTTCGCCATGTTCATGGTGCTTTTCTTCGCCACCGGCGTCGGCAACGCCTCCACCTTCCAGATGATCCCGATGATCATGGGCCAGGAGGTCGGCCGGCTGATGCCCGAGCTGCAGGGAACCGAGTTCCAGCGGCAGGCCGACCGGGAGTCGGCGGCGATCATCGCCTTCACCTCGGCTATCGCAGCCTACGGCGCGTTCTTCATTCCCAAGGCGTATGGCACGTCCATCACCCTCTCCGGTGGTCCCGAGCTTGCGCTCTGGGTATTCATGACCTTCTACGCCGTCTGTGTGGTCATCACCTGGTTCTATTACACTCGGCGCAACGCGCCGGTTCCGTGCTGAGCGGAAAGAGGAGATAAACCATGAGCCATCTTCTGGACCGATTGAACTTCTTCAAACCGGCCAACGTCGGCAAGTTCGCCGATGGTCACGGGGTGACCCGCCGCGAAAACCGGGACTGGGAGGACGGATACCGAAGCCGTTGGCAGCATGACAAGATCGTCCGTTCCACCCACGGCGCCAACTGCACGGGCTCGTGTTCCTGGAAAATCTATGTGAAGGGCGGCATCGTTACCTGGGAAACCCAGCACACCGACTATCCCCGCACGCGCCCGGACCTTCCCAACCACGAGCCCCGCGGCTGTTCCCGGGGGGCCAGCTACTCCTGGTACCTCTATTCCGGCAACCGGGTCAAATACCCGCTTGTCCGCTCCCGGCTGATCAAGCTGTGGCGCGAAGCGCGCGCGGTCCAAACCCCCGTGGCCGCGTGGGCATCCATTGTCGAGAACCCCGAGAAGCGTGCCGCGTATACGAAAAAGCGCGGCCTCGGCGGGTTCGTCCGCTCATCTTGGGATGAGGTGAACGAGATCATCGCCGCGGCAAACGCCTATACGGCGAAAACCTACGGACCCGACCGGGTGATCGGCTTCTCGCCGATCCCGGCCATGTCCATGGTCTCCTACGCCGCGGGGTCGCGGTACCTGTCTCTCATGGGCGGCGTCTGCATGTCGTTTTACGACTGGTACTGCGATCTGCCGCCGGCCTCGCCGCAGACCTGGGGCGAGCAGACGGACGTTCCCGAAAGCGCGGACTGGTACAATTCCGGGTTCCTCATGCTATGGGGGTCCAACGTCCCGCAGACCCGAACCCCCGACGCCCACTTCTATACCGAGGCGCGGTACAACGGCACCCAATCGGTGGTCGTCAGCCCGGATTACTCCGAGGCGTCCAAGTTCGCCGATTTGTGGCTGCATCCCAAGCAAGGCACCGATTCGGCCCTCGCCATGGCCATGGGACACGTCATCTTGCGCGAGTTCCATATCGACCGTCAGGCGTCATACTTCGAGGATTACGCCCGTCAGTACACCGACATGCCCATGCTGGTGCAGTTGGTCGAAAAGGACGGCCGCTACGTGCCTGACCGGATGCTCCGGGCATCCGACTTCGCCGATGGCCTGGGCGAGACGACCAACGCCGAATGGAAGACCGTTGGCGTCGACGCGAAGAGCGGAGAACTCGTGGTGCCCCGCGGCTCGGTCGGCTTCCGTTGGGACGAGCCGGGCAAGTGGAACCTGGAGGAAAAGGATGCGGCGGGGCGGGATACCCGACTGAGCCTCACCTTCATAATGGAAGAGGACCACGATGATGTGGTCGAGGTCGGTTTCCCCTATTTCGGCAACCGCGAACACGATGTGTTCAAGGGGACCGACCATCCGGACGTGCTCTATCGCCGGCTGCCGGTGAAAGAGGTCGCGCTCAAGGACGGCAAGGTGCTGGCCGCAACCGTGTTCGACCTGTTTGTGGCCAACTACGGTCTCGACCGGGGCCTCGAGTGCCAACACGTCGCCTCCGGTTACGAGGACAATGTTCCCTACACGCCGGCCTGGGCGGAAGCGATCACCGGCGTTCCGGCGGAGCAGATCATCTCGGTCGCCCGCGCCTTTGCCGATAACGCCGAGAAGACCAACGGCAAGTCCATGGTCATCCTAGGGGCGGGTCTCAACCACTGGTACCACATGGACATGAACTACCGGGGCATCATCAATCTTTTGGTGATGTGCGGCTGCGTCGGCCAGTCGGGGGGCGGGTGGTCCCACTATGTGGGGCAGGAAAAGCTCCGCCCCCAGACCGGCTGGCTGCCGTTGGCCTTCGCCCTCGATTGGGGGCGCCCGCCCCGGCATATGAACTCCACGTCCTTCTGGTATGCGCACACGGACCAGTGGCGCTACGAGACTTTGGGCGTCGACGAGATCATCTCCCCGACGGCCCCCGGGGGACCGTGGGACGGGGCGCTGATCGACTACAACGTCCGCGCCGAGCGCATGGGCTGGCTGCCGTCCGCGCCCCAGCTCAAGAGCAATTCGCTCACCATCGCCGACGAGGCCGCCAAGGCCGGCAAGGAGCCGAAGGAGTACGTGGTCGATGCGCTGCGTTCAGGCGAATTGCAGATGTCCTGCGAGGACCCGGACGATCCCGCCAACTGGCCCCGCAATCTCTTCGTCTGGCGGTCCAACCTGTTGGGGTCATCGGGCAAGGGGCACGAATATTTCCTCAAGCATCTGCTCGGAACGTCTCACGGGGTGATGAACAAGGATCTGGGCGAACAAGGGGGCGCCAAGCCCAACGATGTGACCTGGCACGACGAAGCGCCGGAAGGAAAACTGGATCTCCTCGTGACCCTCGACTTCCGGATGTCCACCACCTGCGTCTATTCGGACATCGTCTTGCCGACGGCCACTTGGTACGAGAAAAACGATCTCAATACCTCCGACATGCATCCGTTTATCCATCCGCTGACGGGCGCGGTGGATCCGGTTTGGGAATGCCGTTCGGATTGGGACATCTACAAGGGGATCGCCGAGAAATTCTCCGAGGTGGCGCCCGAGGTCCTGGGGGTCGAGAAGGACGTGGTCATGGTGCCGATCCAGCACGACACGCCGGCGGAGATCGCTCAGGCCCTCGACGTGAAGGAATGGAAGAAGGGGGAGGTCGATCCCATCCCCGGCAAGACCATGCCCCAAATCGCCGTGATCGAGCGGGACTATCCGAACCTCTACAAGCGTTTTACGGCGCTGGGACCCCTGATGACCGAACTGGGCAACGGCGGCAAGGGGATCAACTGGAACACCGCCCACGAGGTGGAGAACCTGGCAAGCCTCAATGGGGTTGTGACCGAGGAAGGTCCGACCAAGGGTATGCCCCGGATCGAAAGCGACATCGACGCCGCCGAGGTGATCCTAATGCTGGCGCCCGAAACCAACGGCGAGGTTGCCGTGAAGGCGTGGCAGGCATTGTCCGAGAACACCGGACGCGACCACACCCACCTCGCCGTTCCTAAGGAGGACGAGAAAATCCGGTTCCGGGACGTGGTATCGCAGCCCCGGAAGATCATCTCGTCGCCCACCTGGTCGGGCCTGGAATCGGAGAAGGTCTGCTACAATGCGGGCTACACCAACGTCCATGAGCTGATTCCGTGGCGGACCCTCTCCGGACGGCAGCAGCTCTATCAGGATCATTTGTGGATGCGGGCCTTCGGCGAAGCGCTTTGCGTCTACCGTCCGCCGGTCGATCTCAAGACGGTCAAACCGATCATCGACGAGAAACCGAACGGCAACGACCAGTTGGTCCTGAACTTCATCACCCCGCACCAGAAATGGGGCATCCACTCGACCTATACCGACAATCTGTTGATGCTGACCCTAAATCGGGGCGGGCCGGTGGTTTGGATTTCCGAGGTCGACGCCCGGAAGGCGGGGATCGAGGATAACGACTGGGTCGAGGCCTACAACGTCAACGGCGCGTTGACGGCGCGGGCGGTGGTCTCCCAGCGGATGCGGGAGGGCACCATCTTCATGTACCACGCCCAGGAGAAGACGATTAATACCCCGGGCGCGGAGACGACGGGCAACCGGGGCGGCATCCACAATTCGGTGACCCGCGCCATCGTCAAGCCCACCCATATGATCGGCGGATACGCCCAACAGTCGTACGGCTTCAATTACTACGGCACCGTCGGGTCCAACCGGGACGAGTTCGTCATTGTCCGCAAGATGGAAAACGTTGATTGGCTCGAGCGTCCGGCGCCCGATGCCGAGGAGATCGTCTGATGAAAATCCGCGCACAAATCGGAATGGTGCTCAATCTCGACAAGTGTATCGGCTGCCACACCTGTTCGGTGACCTGCAAGAACGTGTGGACCAACCGCGAAGGCATGGAATACGCCTGGTTCAACAATGTCGAGACCAAGCCAGGCGTCGGTTATCCCAGGGAATGGGAGAACCAGGACAAGTGGAACGGCGGATGGA
>CAZUGT010000321.1:0-2864 GCA_964620095.1 uncultured Rhodospirillaceae bacterium
CACCGAGGACGACAGCCGCACGACCATCGCCGCCCATGATCGCTACGTCATCCAGCCGCCCTTCGGCCTCGCCGGCGGGAGCGCCGCACTCCCCGATACCGAGCCCGCGCCGGAAGGCTTCCGCTACGCCAGCGACACCAACGAGGAGTGGCTGGACGAGGCGCAGATGCACCGGGTGGTCGGAGGCGCATGACGGCGCTCCTGCCCTATGGCCGGCACGGCATCGACGACGACGACATCGCTGCGGTCGAAGGAGCCGGTGCCCCCGGTGATCAGGATGCCCTTGCCGTCGATCTCGGCGGCGGCCGAGTCAGGAGCGAATTCTCTCATCATGCGTGCACCTTTCGATTGAGTCGTCTCATCGGAACGCCGGCGGGCCGCGCCGTCAATGGCGCGCGGCGGCGCGAAGATCGTCGAAGAGCGCCGCGTAGGCCCGGGCGATCGCGGGCGCCGAAAAGCGCATTGCGGCCGGCCAGCCGGCGGCGCGCAGGCGCGCGGCGAGTTCGCCGTCGCCAAGCACCCGGTCCAGGGCCGCGGCCAGCGCGGCGGCATCCTGCGGAGGTACGAGAACTCCGGTCTCCCCGTCCTCGATGATGTCGGCCGGGCCGTGGGGGCAGTCGAACGCCACCACGGGCGCGCCGCACGCCATGGCCTCGACGATGACGAGACCGAATCCCTCCCAGCGGGACGAAAGCGCGAAGGCGGCGGCATGGGCGAACCAGGGCGCGACATCGGCGGCATGGCCCGGCATGACGATCCGTTCCGCCACGCCCAGCTCGCCCGCGAGCCTCATCAGCGCTTCGCGGTCGAATCCTTCGCCGAGGATCGCAAGGCGCGCATCGCTTATGCGCAGTTGGGCGAAGGCGCGCAGCAGGATGTCGAATCCCTTCTGCTCCACCAGGCGCCCGGCCGCGACAACCATCGGTCCCTCGCCCGGCCACGGGCGGGCACTGCCCCGAGCGCGCTTCCGGAAATCCTCGACATCCACCGGATTGTGGATCGTGACCACCCGTTCGGGCTCCAGGCCGCAGTCCTCGATCAACTCGCCGCGCACCCCTTCCGACAGGGCGACCACGGCGGCGGCCCGGCGGTAGGCCCATCCGGCGGCCCCGCGTTGCGCGCGCGACAGGTCCCCGCGCGCCCGGTGGCTGTTGGTCTCCCGCGCGACCAGGAGCGGCGAGCGGCGCAGGCCGATCACGCTCGTCGCGGCGACGATGTTCGCGCCCACCATGGTCGAATAGACGAGTTCCGGCCGCCGGCGCTGGATCAGCCGGCGGAGCGGCAGGAAGGCCCGCCTCAGGCGCCCCGCGCCGAGATCCACCGGGTCGATGCCGTCGAGCCAGGGCCGGCCGGCGCCCGTGCCGCGCGCCACGGCAAGCACGGGACGCGTCCGGTCCTCCGGCCAGTGGCGCACCAGGTTGATCATCGTCCGCTGCGCCCCGCCGCCATCGAGATCGGAAAGGAAGAAAAGGGGAGCGGTGAGCGGCGGCATTCAATTCCGCTCGAACAGGAAAAAGACATGATGGGGGTAGAACACGTTGTGATACGAATCGACGAGTTTCAGTCCGTGACTCTCGAATTATGCGATTATGGTCTTCTTGCGGGTCCCCGGACGCCCGGCCTCCCACCAGTGAGCGTCATGGAAACGCTCGGATGGACGCGAGCGCGGCGGCCCGATTTTCGGAATTTCCTGGTTCAGGGTGTTAAGTTACGGCGGAAGCGGTACAGCCACGTAGTTGTTGGTTAAAGCATTGTCCATGTTGCCGGTATATTCACGGAACTCGATCCGGTTGGGCATCAGCCGTCCGACGCGATAGCCCAGTGGCTCAAAGAAATCGTAGGCGTCTTTCAGAAAAGTCCGGGTGTACACATAGAAGGCGCTGTATTCGAATTGGATCACCGGGCGCTGTTCGGCAATAACGTTCGAAAAACCACGGAGAACTTTGATGTCGTAACCGTCCACATCGATCTTGATCATTGCGATATCGGTCAATCCGTACTCCGCCGCAAGATCGTCCCCGGTGCGCGTCTGGAGATTGAACGGGGTAATTTTCTTCGGATCCGGAACATTCGGGATCCGGCCACCGCCGCCGACCTTGTAGGCAATAACGGTTTCGCGGCAATCGGAAAGGCAGTCTTCGACGACCGTCACCCGATCGCCGAAGCGCCGGCGCAGCTCCGCGGCGAAATCCGGAATCATCTCGACCGCATATAGGTTTGCCGTCGGCGCAGCCTTGAGCACGTGCGCCGTCCAGTGGCCATGGTTCGCCCCGGCGTCGATGACCGTTCGGCCCGCAAGTTTCTCGGCCAGCTCTCCGATCAGCCACCCTTCTCCGTTTCGGGACATGTTATAGTGCCGCGCGTTCGTCGCGCCGCACAGAGCCTGCCGTGCAAGGGGCTCGGCTACGCGGCCAAAAAACCGGCTCCGTGTCAGAAAATGCCCAACGCCAAGGATGGCCCGGCTGGCATTGTGTCTTACGAAGTCTTTGAGCGATGTTTCCTGATCTGTCATCCATCGTCTCCAAACTCGGCCGAGGTTCCGGGCGCCTCCCGCCAGTGCGGGTCAACGTCCGTGCCTGACCGCCACATTTGGCCGCCAGTCAACGGCTAAGTATCAGATAACGCTATCGAAATACGCGATGGTTTTCTTTAGGCCCTCGCCGAGCGCGATGGACGGCTCCCAGCCGAGCTGCTCCTTAGCCAGCGTGATGTCGGGACAACGCCGGGTGCTCCCCCGTTGCCAGGCCGCGCTCCATCTCGACCTGCTTGAACTCGTCGCGCGAGAAGACCACCAGCCGGCGCGGCGCGTGACGGGCGAGCAGGGTCTCGGCCATCCTGCGGCCGAAGGAGCCGGTGCCCCCGGT
>CAZUGT010000322.1:0-4029 GCA_964620095.1 uncultured Rhodospirillaceae bacterium
GTTCGACCCAAGACCCGGAGATACAAACGCTTCCGCAAAACCCAACTGATCCTTGCCGCTCATCGACGCCTCCAACGGTTGATGACCCAAATGAATCACATCTCAAATCCATCGGGAATCCCCTTTCGCAGAGGAATCCTCCAGGGGGGAGGTGGGTCGATCCACCTATTCCCTCGCCCCTCCGAGGGGGAGGGGTAGGGTGGGGGGGCAGAAAAACGGGAATCCCACAATTGAGTACAAACCCTACGGCACCGTCTTGCGGACCAGGACGTGGTTGTCGAGCACCAGGCTTCGCGACCAGATGAACTTGGCGCCGGATCCGATGAACTGGTCTTCGAAGTTGGTGTAGCTGGGCTTGCCGCGCACGCCGACGGTCTGGTTGGTGAAGACCGTGGCGGCCCGCCAGCCGCCGTCGTCGAAGGCCGGGTTCATCCAGCCGGCCGGCACGTCGAAATGAACGGCGAAGCAGTCGGTGCCGCAGCGCTGCCGGCGCCAGTCGATGGCCGCGCTGTTCCGGTCCGCCAGTTTCTCGGCGGTCCGGCGGTCGGCGATCGGGGCGATGTAATAGGCCCGGGCCTTCCAGCTTCCGTCGGTGCGGGTGCCGTCGCTGAAACTGGCCGCGAGCCCGCCGTCCCCGGGGTGGAAACGGCTCCCCCGGCCGGCCTCGGTTCCGAGCCCCAGGTTCTCCTCCCAGTCGACCAGCCGGAAGGCGTAGGTCACCGGCCGTTTGGCCCGGAACCGGACGATCACCGAATTGAACGGGGTGAACGGATTGGGATCGACGACGATCAGCTTGCCGTTGACGAACAGTTCGAAATAGTTGTCGGCGAAGATCAGGCCGGTGATCACCTCGCCGTCCGCGTCGACCTCGGTGACGGGCACGCGGTCCATGTCGACCTGGGAGATGTTCCGCGGGGTCACGCCGGTGCAGCGGTTGTACAAATCCGTCCCCCGCGGTCCGGTCGTCAACGCGGTGTCCGCGGGCACCCGGATGGTCCTGCCGCCGGCCGTGATCTGGCCCACGCGGACGGGCCGGCCGCCGCAGCGGCTCAGATTTTCGGTGACGGCCTTGGCGCCGCCCCGGGAAATGGTCATGGTCTCGGCGCCGGCGGGCTGGGCGGCCAGCAGGCCGAGAACGGCCGCGGCAAGTATTCGCATGGGAGTTCCTATCGCCTGTTCGGTGCGGAAAATCAATGGTCTAACGGGGCGGGCGCCGATGTCCGTCGGCGCGGGGCGGACGCGCCCGTTTGACGCCCCCGCGCCGGTCACATATATGGACCGTCTGACCTCAGGCGAATTCAGGCCAATCCAGGCCAATCCAGGCCAGTCCAGGCACGTGAAAGGCTTTGCCATGCCATTGTCCCAAGCCGCCGACCGCAAGCTGATCCACACCCGCCGCATCGAATGCCACGGCTTCGAGCGCGGGGACGGCCTGTGGGATATCGAAGGCCGGATCACCGACACCAAGAGCTACAGCTTCGAAAACCAGGACCGGGGTCTAGTCGCGTCGGGCGTGCCGGTCCACGACATGCACGTCCGGATGACCCTGACGCCGGACCTGGAGGTGGTCGAGGCGGAAGCCGCCACCGAAGCCTCGCCGTTCAACGTCTGTCCGGCCATCACCGGCCGGGTCGCCGAACTCAAGGGCCTCAAGGTTGCCCGGGGCTGGACCGAGGCGGTCCGCAAGGTGCTGGGCGGGAAACTGGGCTGCACCCACATCACCCATCTTCTGATCGGGCCGATGGCCGCCACCGCCTACCAGACCATCGTCCCCTACAAGAACCGGAACGTGGCGAAATCCGCGCCGAAGGTGAGGCCGGACGTGCTCGATACCTGCCACGCGCTGGCCAGCGACGGCGAGGTGGTGCGCGATCGCTGGCCCCAGTTCTATACCGGCGACGGCACCGCCGACGAACTGATCTCCGATACGGACGCGGCTTCTTCCTAGCGTTCCAAAGGCGCCATGCCTCGCCCCACCGGATCGGCTTTGGGCGGGGCATCCAGTATATTCACCACAGAGAACACAGAGGGCACAGAGTATCTACACTCAAATCCGCTCCGTGATCTCTGTGTGCTCCGTGGTTCAAGAATTGAAAAGCTGGATACCCCGCACGGAGGCGGGGTATCACGAGTGGATATACGACATAAACGAGATCGTCATGCCCGTGCTCGACACGGGCATCCACGAACTTCCGCCTTCTCCCCCGCCAGGGGAGCGGGGAATTCGGCTATCCGGATGCCTCTACCCCAGCACTTCCTTCAGCCTGGGATCGTCCCTGGCGTACTTGCGGGCGCGGAAGATGCGGTTCGAGTGTCCCATCTGGGGATCGGCGAAGTAGAAGGGCGAGACGTATTCCCACACGATCCCGCCGCCCGGCGTCACCTCGAACAGGCGCCCGTGCAGGCCCTCGTCGATGAACGTGTTGCCGTTGGGCAGCCGCTCGGCGGACGAAATCCTGGCCGAGAAGAATGTCGAGGTCGGATCGCCCTTGTACATCCAGACGATCTCCCCGCTGCCGGGGTCGATTTCCAGTATGCGGGAAAACTCCGGCCGGGTCTGTTCCGAGCCGTTGGCGAAGATCAGGATATTGCCGTTGTCCAGCCGCTGGGGATCGTGCTGCCCGCCCCACGTCCAGTCCTGCATTTCCCAGTCGATGCCGCCGGTCTCGCGGTTCACCAGGATGACCAGGCTCAACGACCGGAAGCTGACCAGGATGTTGCCGTCCGCCTGCACATGACAGGCGTTGGCATGGGCGAACTCGTGGCGGTTGTGATTGTCCCTGAGCGGATACTTGTCGTAGGGGAAGTGATCCTGCATCCGCCATTCCCAGACCTGGTTGCCGTCCCGGTCCACCTCGCGGAGGACGTCCTCGTAGACGCCGCCGTCATCATGGTCGCTGTCCGGCAATCCGCCCTTCACCCGCTTGGCCTCCCCGGTCGGGGTCAGTTCCCACGCCAGGTACAGCACGTTGCCGGACGCGGTCGGATTGAGGTCGTGATGCTGAAAGGGATCGGTAAATTCCCAGACGATGGAGGACTCCTTGTCCAACTCCAGAATTCGCCCGCCTCTCGCCGAGAGTTTCGGACTGTCGGGGGTCTGGCAGGTGACCAGGATATTTCCGTTGTCGAGAAACTGGGCGTAATTCCCGAGTTTGCCCGGCAGCTGCCATTGGTGAACGATGGCGCCGGTTTCGTCGAGCAGGTAGCTGTTGCGGCCGTTGGCCGGTGAAAACAGCACATAGCCCGGCAGCGCGTCACCCTTCCTGTATTCCGTAACCCCGTGCGCCAATGGCCTCATGATCGTCCTCCCTGATTATCGCCTGATCGCCGCCTGATGGCCGTTCAGGTCCGAGACCTAAGCACCGGACCCCGCCAACCTCAAGACAGAACGGCATCGGTCGGCACCCCCTCACCTACCCTCTCCCCCTCACAGGGGGAGAGGGATGCGAAAGCTTGGCGAGCTAGGGCACAAAGCGAAGCGACTGCCCAGGCGAGCCTAGCTGGAGCTGGGTGAGGGGGTATCAGCTTTACGTTCAAACCCGGCCATGGCGCCATCATTTTATGCTGCCGCCACTCCTCACTCCCCCGGCGCCTCGCCGGGCGACCGGGCCGTCACGCTCAGGGCGTGCACCGGGCCGGCGAGTTCATCCCTGAGGACGTGGTAGACCGCGCGCTGGCGGGCGACCCTGTTCTGACCCTCGAACCCGTCCGCGACGATGGTCACCTTGAAATGGCTTTCCCCTTCGCCGCCGGGATTGCCGGCGTGGCCGGCGTGCAGATGGGATTCGTCGACGATCTCCAGCGCGCTCGGCTCGAACGCGGCTTCGAGTTTCGATCGGATGGTGTCGGCGACGGACATAAGGCTTATGTCGCAAATGCCGTGGCCGGGAGCAAGCCGGACATTGCGCCGCCTCGATTCCGGACTATCTTGTGCTCATGCGCTGTTCCGGGGAGAAAACCCTGGGGCGGCGTTTCGCGCTTCCGAGGGGCGAATTGGAATTTAACCAGGTCATCAAATGTCCATTAATG
>CAZUGT010000323.1:0-5447 GCA_964620095.1 uncultured Rhodospirillaceae bacterium
ACCCGCGGCAACTCGCCGACGAACAGGAAATCCGGCGGCTTCGCGAACGCTGGGCCTTCGGCCGCGACTACGGCGACTGGGACGAAATCGCCGCCTGTTTTCATCCGGGCGCGACCATCAGCATCTCGTGGTACGAGGGCGACGTCGCGGGCTTCATCGAAGGATCAAAGAAACTCAACGCCAAGCGGGCGCCGGACGAGCGCGGCAAGCATTGGCTGGGCGGCGCGCGGTATTGGATCGAGGGCGGCCGCGCGGTGGCCGAGACCGATGCCATGATCCTCGGGCGGGTGCGCCTCGACGGGCACCTGTTCGACACCACCACCTGGGCCCGGTTCTACGATCTCGTGGAACGCCGGGACGGCGACTGGAAGATCGTGCAGTGGAAGATGATCTACGATGCCGACCGCATGGACGCGGTAGAGCCCGGCAAGGTACCCGCCTCATTCCATGAGACCATCGATCTCTCGCCCTATCCGCCGGCCTGCGCGCACTTGTGCTACCGGCTGGCCAAATCCGGGCAGCCATTGGGCGGCAATATCATTTCGCGGGGCAGCGTGGCGGAAGCCGCCTGCAAGGACGAAGGCCGCCGCTGGCTCGCCGGCGAGCCGGTCTAGGGCGGGCGCGATCATGGCACGAGCCGCACCGACGCAGAGCCGTCCGGGCAAAAGCCGCAAAAGGGACCTGCCCGCGGACATCGTGGAGGCCGCCCTGGGGCTGGCCGAAGAGCGGGGCTGGCCGGCGGTTCGCATGCACGATATCGCAGGGCGGCTCGGCGTGCCGCCGGGCCGGGTCCTCGAGCACCACCGCGATCTCGACAGTGTCGCCAACGGGTGGCTTCGGCGCGGGCTGGAGGCGATGATCGCGCCAAAAGGGCCGGATTTCGCCGCGCAACCCGCGAAGCGGCGCATAGAGACTTGCCTTCTCGCCTGGTTCGATGCTTTGGCGCCCCACCGCCGGGTCACGGTGGAGATGCTGAAGGGCAAGATGCACATTCCCCATCCGCACCATTGGGTGCCGGCGATCTTCGATCTCTCCAGAACCATCCACTGGCTTCGCGAAGCGGCGATGCTGCCGGCCGGTTACGGGACCCGGCGCGCGCAGATGGAGGAGATCGGCCTGACCTCGCTGTTCCTGGCCACGCTCCTGGTCTGGGCGCGGGATGACACGTCCGGCCAAATTCGCACCCGACGGTTCCTCCGCCGCCAACTGGACCGGGCCGACCGGGCCATGACGTCACTGTGGGGACCGGCCCCTCCGCCGGGACGGGCCGCCGTCTCATAGACGTCAGCCGAGCCGGCGGCGGTGTTTCCCGGCGTCCTACTCCGCCGCGGCCGGCATTTCCGCCGCCTGCATTTGGTGGATCGCCTGGCGGCTGTAGGCGACGGCCTTGTCGTGCTCTCGAAGGATCAGCTTGCGGTCGGGATCGGCGCCGACGGCCTCCTGCTGGGCCTCGATAAAGAGCTTGTCTTCCTCGAAGGCCTCGAGAACATCCTCGTGAAACCCGGTATTGCCCTTCCCGTCGTATGGCTCGCCGCGGACCGCGGTCGAGAAGAAGTAATGGAAATTCGCCTCGTCGGCCGGCGTCGCGTGATGGAAGATTCGCAGCAGCAGGCCGCCCGGTTTGGCGGGGTCATCAAATCCACCGGTTCCGGCATCGTGAATGCCGGCCCACTGCAGCACGGATGCCGGCGCGATATATTCGAAATCCATCCAACGGTCGACCTGCCCCTTGAATCCGGCGGCTTTCCTGAATGCGGGCGGCGGCGTGGAATTCGGCATGGCGCGATTGAAATGGGCGCCGCGCTCGGTCCGCGTGGTCGTCATTTCGGCTTCGTCGTGCTCCTGCGGATTGCCGCCGATGGTCGTGCCGTGGACGTAACCCAGGTGAGTCAAATCCATCAGATTATCCATCATGAACATGTAGTTGGCGGCAATATCGTACCGGCCGTAGTGGAAATTGTACTCGCCGGTCTGGTCGTGATAGGGGAAATCGATGATCCGGCTTTCATCGGCCAGTTCCGGATCGCCGGTCCAGATCCACACGAAGTTCTGCCGCTCCTTGACGGCATAGGCCCGGACGCGGTGTGCGGGGCTCAGCTTCTCGCCCGGATTGTCCACGCAGGCGCCCGAGCCGTCGAAGACCATGCCGTGATAGCCGCATTGGATGCCGGTCTCGACCGGCTTGCCCAGAGACAGCTTCACGCCCCGGTGGCAGCACCGGTCTTCGAGCGCCGCCGCCGAGCCGTCGCCGCTCCGGAAGATCACCAGGTCCTGGCCCATGATCCTGCGGGCGATGGGCCCCTCGTCCAATTCATGGGACCAGGCGCCGATATACCAGGCGTTGCGCACCAACGGTTCCATTGCAAATTCAGACATAATCCGCCTCCTCCGTATGAGTCTATTGGCTTATCCGCCGGGTGGGTTCCCCGGATTGACCGGTATCGGGCACCCAGCCCTCCGCGAGCATCTCGTCCGCTTCGGCATGCACGATGTTCAGCATTTCTCTCAGGACCGTTTGCTCGTCCGCCGAAAATTTCCTCAACAGCCGCTGCTCCCGGGCCAGGGCAAACTGAACGATCTCGTCATAAAGGGCCCAGCCATCTCGGGTCAGTTCCACGAACGACCGCCGGCGGTCCTTGGGATCATCCTGGCGGGTGAGCAGCCCGCGTTCTTCCAGCCGGGCGATGGAGCGGCTGGTGCCGCCTCGATCCATTCCCAAAGTGTCCGCCACTTCCAGAATGGTCGACCGGCCGCCGGCGCCGGTGATCTGTATGATCCGCCATTCGCGAAGGTCGAAGCCGAGCAGGCGCGCATGGTGACGGTCGGCGTGCCGTCCAATTTTCACGCCGAGGGTGACGAACAGCGCCGGGACATGGGACTTCAGGTCAACGCGCTGCTTTGGGCGCGGTCGGGTGATGACGTCGGACAATTCACTCTCCCCGTGGATGAGAAGGAGTATAGGACAAAAGATTGAGAAATCAACCATTGAGTTTTCAACTAAATGCGGTCTAGCGATTGATCCCGAACTTGGTCAGTCTGACGTCCCGAATTGCATTAGGAGATTGCTGAGCCATGAGCCTTGCTGTCATCGGCGCGGGATTTGGACGGACCGGCACGGATTCGCTGCGCGCCGCCCTCGAACAATTGGGGTTCGGCCCCTGTCATCACATGCGTGAATTGCTGCACCACCCCGAGCAGGAAGACCTCTGGCGGTCGATCGCGGGCGGTTCGCGGCCCGGCTGGGATCACGTCTTCGAGGGTTACAACGCCGCGGTCGACTGGCCGTCATGTTACTACTGGCGGGAACTCGCCGAGCATTATCCCGATGCCAAAATCGTGCTCACGGTGCGAAGCGCCGAAAGTTGGTACGCCAGCATGGAACAAACCATCATCCCCTTCATGAAGACGGTGGACCCCGAATCCGTCGGCCCCGTTATCGTCAAGGATCTCACCTTTGGGGACCGGTTGGACGACCGGGCGCACGCGATGGCGGTTTACGAGAAGAACATCGCGGACGTACAGGCCGCCATTCCGGAAGATCGCCTGCTGACATACCATTTGGGGGACGGCTGGGAGCCGCTGTGCCGGTTTCTGGACAAGCCCGTCCCGGCGGCGGAGTATCCGCGATTGAACGCCTCGGGCCAGGAATTTGAGAACCTATCGAAATCCGGCCCTGATTGAGGATCAATGAGCCAACCGGTGCCGACCAGGTCCTGGTGCCGGTTTCCGGCTACTTCCGGAACAGGATTTGACCGCGCCGCGCGACCAGGAGCTTCTCGAGCGTCACCGGGTGGAAATAGGCCTCGACCCGGTCCCCTTCCGGCGTCGTGCCGTAGAGCTCGTAGCAGCGGCCGTCGACCTTGACCCGGCGGACCTGCCAGCCATCGGATTTGACCTTCTCGATCAGCTGATCCCGGGTCTTCCAGGTGCTCTGGTCGCCCGACTCGCACGTCATGCGGCCGGTGGCGTCGGCGTGCCCTGCGGACAGGCTCAAAACCGCCGCGGCGAAGGTTCCAACTACGATTTTCTTGATCATGGTGTCCTCTTTGGGTGTTGAAGCGTGATGGGGCGTGATGGAGCGTTCAGGCGGCCGCTGGGCGCGGCTTCATGATGCGGAACAGGCGGTAAGCCTCCAGAAGGGCCAGGGGCACGAAATGCACCAGTGCGGGGCCCAGATGGTTGTGGACGAAAATCCAGTGAAGCAGGGTCAAGACGGCGGCCGGATAAACCCAGCGGTGCAGCCACTGCCACCGCCGGCGCAGGAACCGGACCGCTCCGTCGTGGCTGGTCACCGCAAGGGGGATGAAAATGAAAAACGCGAACCAGCCGGTCCAGATGCCCAACGCCCAGAACTCGCGGGCCATCGCCTCCAGGGTCTCCATGTCGACGACGTACAGGATCGTATGCAGGAGCGCGTAGCCGAACGCCGCGACACCCAGATACCGGCGGCGGTGGCTGAGCCAGGCGAGCCATCGGACGCGCGGAAACAGCATCCGGAGCGGGGTCAGCATCATGGCGACAATCATGAAGCGGGCCGCGAACTCGCCCGTGGGGTGGATCAGGTCCTCGGCGGCGACGCCGCGGGACAAGGCCGCGGTCATGGGGATGCCGGGCAGCGCCAGCAGCACCCAGAAGGCGTAGGGGTGGTCCCGGACGGTCTTGAGAGTTGCGATCATGCCCCTCCAACGGGAAGGATTACTCGTTCCGTCGCTCGATGAAATTTTGTACGCGAGGCGGACGCAGGGCCGGGTGCCGCCCATTGGCAGCGACCGCATGCATCGCCATGATTTCCGTCCGGTACCGGCAGCCTCCCGAAAAGTTGAGCAAGAATGGTCCGAAAGGTGATGCCGGACGGACGAATGGCGGGACTATAATTCGGCGACAGATGTTGGTTGTTCGAGCGTTATTCGTTTGTTCATTCCACACGGGAGGGATTGATTCATGGACACCCATTTTCAAGAGAAGACCGAATACGCCTATGAGGATATCGATCCTCGGGTCTTCGAACTCTACGACCGGTACTGCCATTCCGGCATGACCCGGCGCGAGTTCCTGGACCGCGCGGCGGCGATTGCGGTGATCGGCGGCTCCGGCCTCGCCATGGCCCAGGCGCTGCTGCCCAATTACGCCAAGGCGAACATGATCATGTTCACCGACAAGCGGATCAAAGCCAAATATGTGGACTACGATTCCCCGGGCGGCACGTCCGGCAGGATGCGCGGCTACCTCGTGCAACCGGCAGACGACGGCCCCTTCCCGTCGGTCGTGGTGATCCACGAGAATCGCGGCCTCAACCCGCATATCGAAGACGTCGCGCGCCGCGCGGCCGTCGCCGGCTTCGTCGCCCTGGCGCCCGACGGGCTCTCCCCCATCGGCGGCTATCCGGGCAACGACGATGACGGCAAGGTCATGCAGCGCTCCCTCGACCGGGGCAAGCTGATGACCGA
>CAZUGT010000324.1:0-7054 GCA_964620095.1 uncultured Rhodospirillaceae bacterium
CTTCCTCGCCATTTTGCGGCGGGTTACGGAATCATGACGCTGTTCGTTGCTGCCAGCCCAACGCTGGCAGGCCACTAACGCGGGGGCGGTCGGTCCCCCCACAGGGTGCTCTGCCGTTGTCTCAATCCGGGTAATATAGCGTACGCGTTCGGGAAAGAAAGCCATCTCGACGGCCATCGGCGCATATTAGACCTGCACCCTAGATCGGGTCATGTTTTGACGGAACCACGGTGGGTTTCGTCAAAACACGTGAATCCGATCTATTTCAATAGTGTAGAGCCGATTCACATGGATTGTCGGCATCGCAAAGCGATTCCGACAAACCATGATCGGCTCTAGGCATGGCTCGCCGGGGGGCGCCTCGTAAGTTGTTGATTTATGTGCGGTCTCGGCGGTACCGCCGTTGTTGGTTTTTCGGCGTTTTCCCTGTTGCGGCCGCCGGACTATTTTGGTCGATGCCGTTCAACAGTTAGTCGAACAGGCCGCGCCGCGGCGCTTCGGACCGGTCCGTCATGCCGTAATCCCTGACGACCTCGACGACACGAATCCGGTAATCGTCGAAAATCCGCTCGCGTCCCAGGCGTTGCGCGGCGATATGATCGGACTGCTCCCGCCAGGCGATCAGGCTTTCCTCGTCCCGCCAGAAGGACAGCGACAACAACTTCTTTTCATTGCTCAAGCTTTGAAAACGCTCGATGGAGATGAAGCCGTCCGTCTTCTCGAGGTCGTTCCGAAGCTCACCGGCAATCTCCAGATACGTCCCTCGGCCGTTCTCGGTTGGCTCGACCTCGAAAATAACCGCGTACATCTCAATGGCCCTCGTTCTGCATCAATCGTTAAATCCGTAAAGCCGCGCTGGATTCTCCACCAAAATCCTGTCGCGGGTCGCCTCATCGTCGGCCCAGTTCAGCAGGGTGTCCAGCAGCATGGCGTCGTCGGGCCTCGGGTCCTGCCCCGGATGGGGCCAATTGGATGCCCACAGCATATGGTCCGGCGATTCCCGCACCAGCTCCCGGGCCAGCGCCGCGACATCGTCGAAGTGGGGCGGGCCGGCCTTCGAGGTCTCGTACGGGGCCGAGAGCTTGACCCAGGCGCCGCCGGCGACGAGCCCCTTGAGACATTCGAACGCCGCGTGGTTCGGTGACACCGGGTCCAGGAACTTGCCCGTGTGATCTATCACCAGCTCTCCGGGCCAGCCACTGATCTGGGCTTCGAATTCCGGCAGGAGCCGGCCGTCGAGCTGCAACTGGATATGCCAGCCGTGATCCGCGGCGCGGCCGGCGAGAACGTCCAGGTCCTCCCATGGCAGCGCCCCTCCGGGCAGCATATGGAACCGGATGCCGCGAATGCCCCGTGCCGTCAGGGTCTCATAGACCTCGTCCCCGGCCTCCGTGCCGACCACCGCCACGCCGCGGGCGCTGTCGCCGAGGGCCGCCATTGCTTCCAGCGTGCAGCGGTTGTCGTCGCCATAGGTCGTCGGTTGGACGATGACGACCCGCTCGAGGCCGAGCCGCTCCTGGACGCGGCGATAGTCCTCGAGCCTGCCGTCCGGCGGCGGCAGCAGCGCGGTCGGCGCCATGCCGTAGCCCGGCTCGTAGACGTGCATATGGGTGTCGCACGCGCCGGGCGGCGCGATGAGATTTGGTGCGGTCATGGGTCGAACGGCCCCGATCGGATTGCGAAGTGTGTCTGCTCGCCGGCCATTAGACAAGAAAAGAGGCCGTGCCGAGCGGGAACCGTGAGGCCGGCGATATCATGGCCCGGGCATCGACCCGCGGAACCGGTCTGCTATAGTCGCGCCGGATTTCGAGTTTTTTTTCAAGGAGTGTGCGTGATGGCACGGGTTGAGCGATTTTCCGGACTTCTGTCGCCGGTCTTGACGCCGTTTGGCGAAGACCTGTCGCCTGACGTGGACCGGCTGATCGGCCATAGCAAGTGGCTGCTCGAACGCAACTGCAATCTCGCGCCGTTCGGCACCACCAGCGAGGGCAACTCCCTGTCCGCGGCAGAGAAGGCCGACATCCTCGACAGGCTGGTCGCCGCCGGGATACCCGCCGCCGCCATGATGCCGGGAACCGGAACCTGCGCCATTGCGGATACCGCGATGCTGTCCGCCAAGGCGGCGGCGCTGGGTTGCGGCGGTGTCCTGATGCTGCCGCCGTTCTACTACAAGAACGTCGGCGACGACGGTCTCTACGCCGCTTACGACGCGGTCATCCAGCAGGTCGGGTCCGCCGACCTCAGAATCTACCTCTACCATATTCCGCCCATGTCCCAGACGCCCATCAGCCTCGGCCTTATCGAGCGGCTGTTGAAGGCCTATCCCGAGACCGTCGTCGGCATCAAGGATTCGTCGGGCGAATGGGACAACACCAGGGCCATGCTCGATGCGACGTTCGACGATTTCCGCATTTTCGTCGGCTCCGAATCCTTCCTGCTCGCCAACATGCAAAACGGCGGCGCCGGATGTATTTCGGCGACCGCAAACGTCAATCCGGCGGCGATCTACGAACTGTACGAGCGCTGGCGGGACGATGACGCCGAAGACCGTCAGGCCGATCTGGACGCGGCGCGCGGCATCTTTGTCGAGTACGCGGCGATCCCGGCGCTCAAGGCCTGCGTCGCCCATTTCGCCGGCGATCCCGGCTGGGCCCTCACCCGCCCGCCGCTCATGCCGCTGGACGCGGACAAGGCGTCAAAGACCATCGAAGCCCTTTTGGCTCGCGGTTTCGACATGCCGGGCCTAGCGGGCGCGAAGGCCGCCGCGGAATAGCCGCCGGCAAACGGACTGACAAATCCCGCCGGCATTTCGGCGGACTTCGAGGCGGCGGCTAATCGCCGCTCTCGTCGTACAGCCCCCGTGACTTGTGCCAGTCCTCGATCCCTTCATCCGGATAATGATCGAACCGCGGGTTTGCCTCGTCTTCGTCGGGGATCAGCACCCAGTCCGGTTTGTGGGCGAGCATGAAGTGCTTTTGCTCGGGCGGGACCGGCAGCGGCGTGTCGATCACGCCGGCGATGGGGTAAAACCACTGGCCGTGCCGGGGGTTGTAGTTCCACATGACGGTTCCGCACTGGGTGCAGAACGACCGGCCGCCGGCGTTGCGGCCGTCTTCCGCGTAGGAGTCCCGGTCGTTGTTGTCGTGCCGGTAGAGCTTGAGATTTTCCCCGCCTTCGATCTCCAGCGTTTCGTACTCGCCCATGATGTTGATGGTATAGCCGCCGCCCCCGGCCGCCTTCCGGCAGATGGAGCAATAGCACCGGTTGACCGCATAGGGTGTGTGAGAGATGCAGGAAAACTTCACGGCGCCGCAAAGGCACGATCCTTCAAGCCGCATGACGGAAACTCCTTGTCAGATGTTGTTCGGCCGGATAATGGGGTTGGAACCTACTCCACCAGTTCGCCCCAGCCGCGGGCACGGTCCAGCCGCGGATAGACTTTCTTGGAGGCCCGGTCGATCAGCCGGGCGGCCAGGAACGCCAGGACGGTCAGGGCGCCGACCTCGATAGCGCCGCCGTAGGAGATCAGGGGATCCTGGATATAGGGGTGGATTTGGAGGCCCTTGCCGATTTCGAGCACCAGAAGAATGATCCCCATCACCCCGACGATATAGCCGGCGGTGGCCAGGAACCTGAGGCCCAATCCGGCCGCTTTCCCGCGCACGGCTCGGTTCCCCCGGCCGGCTTACGACATCGGCAGGCCCGCGCGGGCCCGGTCGAAGCATCCCCTGGTTTCGTGCAGTTCGAGACCGCGGTAACGGGCGAAAGCCGCTTCGTTTACCCGGGCGACGACCTCCAGGAGACGCGGCCCGGCGATGTCCCGTTGGTTGAGATATGCCGCGTACTCGGTCTCGGCCGTTCGGCACTTGGCGTAGGCCTCCATGATCATTTGGCCGCCGCTGAGCCGGCTGGCTTCGTAGCTGTTCGTCAGGCAGCCGAGATAGGCATCGTGGGGATCGCTGCCCGGGGGGCCGAGCCCGTTGCCGGCGACGAGCCCGGCGGCGAGGGCGACGCCGGCGATGCTCCATAGTCGGGTGTTGGCCATTCGCGCACCTCCTCCATGAGGGAACGTGAAGGTTAAGCAAAAAGCGCCCTAACGGCAATGGGGACGGCAATGGGAACGGGAACCGCCGGCTACTTGATCTGTTCGACCTTCGGCTTCCGGTTGCGCATGTCGCCGTCCCAGCGCTTGGCGAATTCGGCCGGCACGCCGATCTGGTCGAGAGCCCGGGCGACGAAATGCTCGACCATGTCGTCCAGCGTTTCCGGGTGGTTGTAGAACGCCGGAACCGGCGGCAGGATGCAGACCCCCATGCGCGCCAGCTTGAGCATGTTTTCGAGGTGGATCTCGTTGAACGGCGATTCGCGCACCATCAACACCAGTTTCCGGCGCTCCTTGAGGATCACGTCCGCGGCCCGGTGAACGAGGTGTTCGCCGAACCCGTTGGCGATGGCCGCGACCGAGCGTGCCGAGCACGGGGCGATGATCATGCCGTCGGTGACGAAGGAGCCCGACGAGACCTTGGCGCCCATGTCGCCGGGGCCGTGATAGACGTCGGCCAGGTCCCGGAGATCGGCGACCGTTTGGCCGGTCTCGTGCTCCAGCGTCTGCTGGGCCCATTTGCTGACCACCAGGTGGGTTTCCACCTCGGAGCGGGCGAGCGCCTCCAGCAGCCGGACGCCGATGATCGCCCCGCTGGCGCCGGTCATGCCTACCACGATCCGTCTTGGCCGGTTTTCGGACACGTCAGCCTCTCTTAAGCGCCTCGCTTAAGCGCCTCCCTTAAGCAATTGAATCATAATACGAAATACGGCCATTGGGCAAGCCGGTCACCAGACCCCGATGTAGACGCGGCGCTTTTCCGGCGGGTAATAGACCGCGCGGCCGCGCCGGGCGAGCGGTTCCTCGCCGACGGTGGTGCGGAAATTCCGGGCGAGGAAGTTCTCCGTCAGCATCTCCCGCATCCGGCTCCGGACTTCCTCGTAGGCCGGGTCGGCGCCGAGGTCGGTGAACTCGTTGGGATCGTCCTCGAGGTCGTAGAGTTCCGGGCGGAACTTCAGGTGGTGGATGTACTTCCACCTGTCCGTGCGGATCATGACGGCGCGCGCTTCGCGGGCGGCGATGCCGAGGGCGTCGAGGTCTATCCGCGGCGCGAATTCCGATTCGCAGATGACATAGTCCCGCCAATCGCCGGGCCGCTCCCCGTGCAGCAGGGGCAGCAGCGATCTGCCCTCCACCACGTGCTCGGGAACCGCGCCCCCCGCAACTTCGATGAAGGTGGGGACGAGGTCGATGCTCTCGATGAACCTGTCGTCGGCGGCGCCGCGGGTCGCGTCCGATGCCGGGTCCGGATCGTAGATGATGAACGGCAGCCGGATGCTTTCTTCGTGAAACAGCTCCTTCTCGCCGAGCCAGTGGTCGCCCAGGTAATCGCCGTGGTCCGACGTGAAGACGATCATGGTGTCGTCCATCCGGCCCTTCTCTTCCATGAAGGCGAACAGCCGGCCCAGGTGATCGTCGATCTGCTTGATCAGCCCCATGTAGGCGGGGATGACCGTTTCCCGCACTTCGTCCCGGGAAAAGGCCTGGCAGTCCTCGCGCCGGTGATAGGTCCGGTAGATCGGGTGGTCGGTCTCCAGTTCCTTCGGGTGGCGGTTGGCGGGCAGGATGTCGTTGCCCCCGAACATGTCGTGGTAGGGCGCCGGCGCGATGTACGGCCAGTGGGGCTTGATATAGCTGAGATGCATGGTCCACGGGGCCTCGCCGCATTCGTCGATGAACTCCATGGCGCGGCCGGTCATATAGGCGGTTTCGGAGTGCTCCTCCTTGACCCTGGCGGGATACTTGCTGTTGCGCAGGTACCAGCCCGAGAGGATCTCGCCGCCGGGCCCCTCGGCCGAGTTGGCGAAGTCGTGCCAGGGATTGGGGCCGCCGTAGCCCCGTTCCCGCATCCAGTTGTTGTAGGCGAGATTTTCCGGCGCCGTCTCGGCGGTGCCCCACAGGCCGTCGTCCCGCTCGTAGGGCTCGAAGCCGCATTCGGCGACCAGCACGCCCTCGATGGAGTTGCGGTCGATCCCGAGGCGCTCCATCCCGCCCCGGTCGGCGACCATATGGGTCTTGCCGACCAGCGCCACCCGGTGGCCCAGCGGGCGCAAATAGTCGCCGATGGTCAGTTCGTCGACCGACAGGGGCACGCCGTTCCACACCGCGCCGTGGGTGAAGGCGTAGCGCCCGGTGTAGAACGACATGCGCGACCCGCCGCAGACCGGGGCCTGGCAATAGGCGCGGGTGAACCGCACGCCCTTCGCCGCCAGGGCGTCGATGTTGGGCGTTTCGAGCCGCGGGTGGCCGGCGCAGGACAGATAGTCCCAGCGAAGCTGGTCGCACATGATGAACAGGATGTTCTTGGTCTTGCCCATGAGCGGGGGGCCTCCGGGGGTGATGATTTGCCGACATGTAGCGCGCCCGGCGGGCGGCGCATATATGCCCATTTGCTATCGCTGATATTGGACGGGCGTTCCCTCTCCCCCCGGAGCCCATTGGCGCGCCGGGGGAGTTGGAATTTGTTTCCAACGAAAATTTCGAATTAGGCCCGATCGCGCGGGCCGTAATAGACATTTATGGGCATTTATAGGCATTTGATGACTTGGTTAAATTCCAATTCGGTACTTTTTTGGGCGCTTTCCGGCCCGCGGGAACCCCTGGCAATCCATGGGGCGAAGCCCGCGGAGGATGCTCCCTTATCCATATGTGCGATTTGCCGCCCGATGCCAGTCCCTCACTCTTTCTCTTTCTACCCCCTCACCCAGCTACGGCTATGGCTCGCCTAGGCAGTCCCGGTCAATTCGCAGAATTGACCTTTGCGTTCGCTTTGTGCCCTGGCTCGCCAAGCCTCCGCAACCCTCTCCCCCAAAGGGGGCGAGGGTATAGGCGGGCGGGGAAGAGGGAACGCGATGCGGCCGGGCGTCGAGGTGGGGGGCATGTCAGGTTCACGCCATGCCCCCCCGCCCTGACCTCCCCCCGCTCCTTCCAGCCTTCGTAGCCGAAGGCTAC
>CAZUGT010000325.1:0-1892 GCA_964620095.1 uncultured Rhodospirillaceae bacterium
TGGATCCGGAGGCCCTGAACGGCACCAACCACCTCAGGCTCTACGTCTTCGGCAACGATGCCCACGGCCACGCGGTGCTGGCCGCCCAGTCGGACAATCTCGGCAAGGGCGCGGCGGGGAGCGCGGTGCAGAACCTCAACATCATGCTGGGCCTCGCCGAAGAGACCGGCCTCGAATAGCGCGCCCCAACAAGGAGCGAGACATGACCGACTTCCAGGGAAACATCCTGCCCTATAACGGCAAGTGGCCGAAGATCGCCGATGACGTGTTCATCGCGCCGGGCGCCTCGGTGATCGGCGACGTGGAGATCGGCGCGGGATCGTCGGTGTGGTTCAACTGCGTGCTGCGGGGCGACGACAACCCGATCCGCATCGGCAAGCGGGTCAACGTCCAGGACGGCACGGTGATCCACGTCCACATCCAGACCCAGGGCACCTATATCGGCGACGACGTGACCATCGGCCACATGGCGCTGCTCCATGCGTGCAACATCGCCGACAAGGCGTTCGTCGGCATGGGCTCCATTGTCCTCGACGAGGGTACGATCGAAACACAAGGCATGCTCGCCGCCGGGGCCATGCTGACGCCCAGGAAGGTGATCAAATCGGGGGAGCTGTGGAGCGGCCGGCCCGCCAAGCTCATGCGTGAGTTGTCGAAGGAAGAGATCGAGGGCTTCGACTGGTCGGTGGAGAGCTATTTCGAACGCGGCCAGGAATATCTCAGGGACTTCACCGCCCTGAAGACGGCGGCGGAGTAGCGGCTTAAACGTCTATAAGCCCGTCTTCCAGTTCGGCGGCGTGGGACTGGATGAAGGCGAGGCGCAGTTCCGGCTTCTTGCCCATCAGGTCGTCCACCAGCTTGGCGGTCTCCCTGGCCTCCCGGTGCTCGTCGTCGGACTGGCCGGCCGGCACCGTGACCCGCAGCAGCGTCCGCGTCTCCGGGTTCATGGCGGTCTCCTTCAACTGGGCGGGCGGCATTTCGCCCAGCCCCTTGAAGCGTGAAACCTCGATCCTGCCGCGGCCGGTGAACACCTTTTCCAGCAGTTCGTCCTTGTGGGCATCGTCCATGGCGTAGGCCGTCTCGCCCCCCTGCGCGATCCGGTAGAGGGGCGGCTGGGCGATATACAAGTGTCCGTTTTCAATAAGTTCGGGCATTTCCTTAAAGAAATACGTCATCAATAGGGAGGCGATATGGGCGCCGTCCACGTCGGCGTCGGTCATGATGATGATCTTGTCGTAGCGCAGATCGTCGTCGGCGTAGCGGGGCCCGGTGCCGCACCCCAGCGCCTCGATCAGGTCGTTCAGTTCCTGGTTGGCGTTCATCTTGTCGGCGGTGGCGCTGGCCACGTTCAGGATCTTGCCCCTGAGCGGCAGGACGGCCTGGGTCGCCCGGTCGCGGGCCTGTTTGGCCGAGCCGCCGGCGGAATCGCCTTCGACGATGAACAGTTCCGTGCCTTCCCGGGATTTTTGGGTGCAATCGGCCAGCTTGCCGGGCAGGCGCAGTTTCCTGGCCGCCGATTGGCGCTTGAGGGTCTTTTCCTGGCGTTTGCGCATCCGTTCCCGGCTGCGCTCGACGATCCGCTCCAGAAGCGTGTCGGCGGCCTTGGGATCGCCCGACAGCCAGTGATCGAAATGGTCGCTGACCGAGCTTTCCACCAGTTTGGCCGCTTCGGGCGTCGCCAGCCGTTCCTTGGTCTGGCCCTGGAACTGGGGGTCGGAGATGAACACCGAGAGCATGACGCAGGCGCCGCCCAGGGTATCGTCGCCGGTCACCTTGGCCGCCGCCTTGTTGCCGGTGAGGTCACCGTAGGCCCTGAGCGCCTTGGTAACGGCGGTGCGGAAGCCCGCTTCGTGGGTGCCGCCCTGGGGGGTCGGCACGGTGTTGCAGTAGGA
>CAZUGT010000326.1:0-7552 GCA_964620095.1 uncultured Rhodospirillaceae bacterium
GCGCATGTCGGCCGAGCGGCAGGCGCGCGAGGCGCAGGCGGTACAGCAGTCCACGCTCGACAATCTATCCGAGGCCATCGGCGTTTTCGGCGGCGATGGACGGCTTCGATTGGCCAACCCGGCATTTGCCGAGATGTGGGAGGTTCCCGACGAACTCCCGAAGCTGCATCTGAGCGACTTCGTTCGGCAGACCCGCTGCCTGCACGAGGCATCGGAGGATTGGGAGACCGAGGCCGCGCGGCTGGCCGCCCATTACTTCGCCCGCGACTCGGAGGCATCGGAGCTCCGCCATGAAGACGGGCGGGTATTCGAATTCGTCCGCCGCCCGCTCCCCGATGGCTCGATGCTGTTTCGATATACAGATGTCACCCGGACCGTCCGGGAAGGTGAGGCCCTTCAGACCAAGGCCGAGTCGGTGATGGCCCTCGAACGGCTTAAGACCGAGTTCCTCGCCAATCTGTCTTTCGAGCTCAGGACGCCCCTCAACACGGTCAAGGGATTCGCCGAACTGCTCGGCGGCGGTTACGTCGGAGAGCTGAACCGCCGCCAGCAGGAGTATGCGGAGGGGATCGCCTCGACCGCCGCGGCCATGGCGTCGACCATCGACCAGGTGATGGATCTTGCCAATCTCGAGGCGGGACTGCTCAGTCTCGATCTCGAAAGTCTCGACCTCCACGTCCTGTTGACCGGTCTCTTGAGCCTGGTCCGGGAACGCGCCCGGTCGGACCGGATCCGGCTGGCGTTCGATTGTTCGCCCGAGATCGGATGGATCACCGCCGACGACCGCTTTTTGCGCCAGGCATTGCTTCATTTGTTGAGCAATGCGCTGTCATTTACCGAGCCCGGCGGGACGGTAACGCTTGGCGCGGCGCGGGGCCGGGATGAGATCGAGATTTTCGTCAAGGACACAGGGGTCGGCATTCCACAATCCGAAATCGATTTTGTTTTCAAAGGCTTCGCCCGGGGAGCGGATGCCGGCCACGAAGGCGTCGGCCTCGGCCTGACTCTGGTCAAAAGCTTCATCGAGCTTCACGGCGGCACCGTTGATCTGGTCTCGCGCCTCAATCGGGGCACCACCGTCACCTGCCGTATCCCGCAAAGTTCGGGTTAGCCCAGCAATCCGCTTTCGCTTCAATCGCCGCCCCTTTAAAAGAGTGCCATGAGCATGCCCAAGCCGCGCCGGCTGACCTTGGACGGAGAGGAAGCGACAGCCGAATTGGCCGCCGAAATCGCCTCGCTCGCCGAAGATGGCGACGTCATTGCGCTCTCCGGCGAGCTCGGAACCGGCAAGACCACGTTTGCCCGGGCGTTCCTGAGGGAGTGGGGCGTCCAGCAGGAAATTCCCAGCCCCACATTCACGTTGGTTCAGACCTACGAACTCGAGGCGGGAACCATCTGGCACTTCGACCTCTACCGCCTGGAAAATCCCGACGACGCGCTGGAGTTGGATATCGAAGATGCGTTTACCGAAGGCATTTCGCTCATCGAATGGCCGGAGAAGTTGGGAGCCTACCTCCCTTGGGAGCGGCTCGACCTGCGTTTCGCAATCGGCGAGCGAGAGGATGTGCGGAGGGTCGAAATTGAAGGCACCGACGAATGGGCGGACCGGTTGAAGGAACTTGAAGGCCTTGGCTGACCGGTCGGACCATATCGATTCGTTCATCGAATCGGCCGGCTGGCGGGGCGCACGGCGCATGCCGCTTGCCGGTGATGCGTCTTTTCGGCGCTATGAACGGATTACCATGGGCGGCGAAACGGCGGTGATCATGGATGCGCCGCCGCCTGAGGAAGATGTGCGGCCGTTCGTCCATATGACCGGCCATCTGCTCGACCTGGGTTACAGCGCGCCCAGGATATACGCCGAGGACCGGGAGACGGGATTGCTTCTCCTCGAGGATCTTGGCGACGATCTCTACACGGCGGCCGTCGCCGAGGGCGCCGGCGAGCGGGACCTCTATGAGCGGGCGGTCGATCTGCTGATAGACCTGCACAGCCGACCTCCCGCGGTTTCCGTACCCGATGGCCTCGCCGAATACGGCGAGGAAATGCTTCTCGGCGAGGCGGCGCTGTTCACCGACTGGTATATGCCCAATACGCTTCACGTGCCGACCCCGCCCCGGACCCGAACGGCTTTTCTGGAAATTTGGCGGCGGTGCCTGCCAATGCTCGAAGAGGTGCCGGAAACCCTTACGCTCAGGGATTACCACGCCGACAACCTCATTTGGCTTCCCGGGCGCGAAGGGGTCGCCGCCGTCGGGTTGCTGGACTATCAGGATGCGGTGGCCGGCCGCACGCCCTACGATCTCATGTCCTTGCTCGAGGATGCCCGCCGCGACCTGCAGCCGGACCTTGCCGGACTCATGCTCGACCGCTACCTCGGCGCGTTCCCCGGTCAGGATCGGCGGACATTCGAGGCGGCCTACGCGATTCTTGCCGCTCAAAGGCACTGCAAGGTCATTGGCATTTTCACCCGGCTCGCCTATCGGGACGGCAAATTTGCCTACCTCCGGCACATCCCGCGCGTTTGGCGGCTCCTGACGGGCGCCTGCCGCCACCCCGTTCTGGGTCCGCTCCGCGACTGGCTGGATGCTGAGGTTCCGCTCTCCTCGCGGACGGTTCCCGCGCAGCGAAGGCAGGCCTGAATATGGCGGAAGCCGGCCGGCATCCACTTCGTGCCGCGATGCTGCTCGCCGCGGGGCTGGGTCTGCGCATGCGTCCGATCACCGAGAAGACGCCGAAGCCGCTGGTTCAGGTGGCGGGACGCACGCTGATCGATATGTGCCTGGACCGCGTGGCCTCGTCGGGCATCGGGAAGGCGGTGGTGAATACCCACTATCTGGCCGGTCAGGTCGAAGCCCATTTGAAGCGCCGGCAGGACATGGAAATCGTCATATCCCATGAGCCGGAGCTTTTGGACACCGGCGGCGGCATCGCCAATGCCCTGCCGCACCTCGGAGAGGAACCTTTTCTGGTTGTGAACACCGATTCGCTCTGGCTTGATGGCCCTTCCCCGGCAATCGAACGGCTGGCGCTGAATTTCGACGAATCGATGATGGATGCCCTGTTGCTCATGCACTCGACCGTCGAAGCCTACGGCTATGAAGGGGCCGGTGATTTCGTAATTGATCCGGACGGGCTCCTCAGCCGCCGTCCGGAGCGGGAGCAGGTCCCTTATGCCTACACGGGTGTGATGGTCGTGCATCCGCGGCTGCTTGCCGGCGCCCCCGACGGCGCGTTTTCGCTCAACCTCCTCTATGACCGGGCGATCGAGGACGAACGGCTATACGGTATCGTCCACGACGGGGAATGGTTCCACGTCGGGACCGCCGACGGCCTGGATCAGGTTGAGGACTATATGTCCGAGCGTTTCCCCGGCATCCGGCACCGATGACGGAGAGCCCGCGGACCACTTCGATTTATTCCATCCCGCCGGGGGTGCCGTTCGTCGACGCGCTTGCCGCCGGAATTTTGAAGGAGACCGGCGGCGATGCCGGGCTGCTGGCCGGATACCGGATATTCCTGCCGACACGGCGTGCGGTCCGCAGCTTACGGGACGCGTTCCTGCGCAAATCCGACGGGACGGCACTGCTCCTTCCCCGGCTGCTGCCGCTTGGCGATCTCGACGAAGATGCGCTGGCGATCGCCGGCTGGGAAGAAATCCCGGGCGCCGGCGCCGCGGCGATTCCGCCCGCGATCTCGGGAATCCGCCGTCATCTGATCCTTACCCGCCTCGTCCAGCAGTTCGAAGGGGGAGAGATCACGCCGGATCAGGCCGCGCGTCTGGCCCGGGAACTGGCGCGGCTGATCGATCAAATTCAGACCGAACGGCTTTCCTATGACGGTCTTGCCGGTTTGGTGCCCGAGGAGTTTGCCGCGCATTGGCAGGAGACGCTGAAATTCCTGCAAATCGTCACCAATCAATGGCCCGAAATTCTCGCCGGGGAAAACGCGATCGATCCGGCCGAGCGCCGCAATAGACTGCTTGAGGCCCAGGCCGATTGGTGGAAGCAAAGTCCGACCGATCAGCCCGTTATTGCCGCGGGTTCGACGGGTTCGGTGCCGGCGACGGCCGACCTTTTGGGGGTGATCGCGGATCTGCCGAACGGCCGGGTTGTCCTGCCCGGACTGGACGTGTCCCTGGACGAGGATGCGATCCAGGTCCTCGACGATGTGCATCCCCAGTCGGGAATGGTCCGGCTTCTGGACCGCCTTGGCGTTGAAATTTCCGACGTAAGAGTCTGGCCAGCGGATGCGGACGGCGGGGGGCGGAAAGCCGGAGAGCAGCGCCGCTCGCGGGCCCGGCTTGTGTCCAGGGCCTTGTTGCCGGCGCCGCTGACGGACCGGTGGCATGCCGATGAGGAGGTGCCGGCCGCGGCGCCCGGCGGCCTATCCCGGGCCGAGTTCGGCGACCCCGAGGAGGAGGCCCGGGCGATCGCCCTGATGATGCGGGGCGCGATCGAGATCAAGCGCAGGACCGCCGCCCTGGTGACTCCCGACCGGCAGCTCGCCCGCCGGGTCGCCGGAGAATTGCGCCGATGGGAAATCGAAATCGACGACTCGGCGGGGCTCCCCCTGAACCGGACTGCCGTGGGCGCGTTCCTGGGCCTGATCGTCCAAGCGGTCGCCGAGGAGTTCGCGCCGGTGCCCCTGTTGGCATTGTTGAAGCATCCGCTTGCGGCAAATGGCGCCGATCCCGCGGCCTTTCGCCGTCAGGCCCGAATCCTGGAACGGCACTGTCTCCGGGGCGCCCGCCCGGCGCCGGGGCTGGAGCCCCTGGGTGAGGGGCTCGGCGGCAAGCACCCGGAGACCGCGGACTGGATCGGCGAATTTCATGCCTCGGTCGCCGAGTTGGCCGCGCTCTACGAACGTCCGGCCGTTCCGCCCTCGCAGCTCATCGAGGCTCACGTCTCGGCGGCGGAGGCGTTGGCCGCGACCGGCGAGCTGTCCGGCGCGGAGCGTCTTTGGGCCGGCGAGGAGGGTGAGGCCGCCGCCGGTTTCATTTCGGAATTGTCGGCCGCGATTGACACGCTGGAGGCCATCGGGCCCGGCGATTACCCGTCTCTCTTCGCGACATTGATGGAGGGGATCGTTGTTCGACCGCAATGGGGCACCCATCCGCGCCTGTTCATCTGGGGATTGCTGGAGGCGCGGCTGCAGCATGCGGATCTGATGATATTGGGCGGGCTCAACGAGGGCACCTGGCCACCGGAAGCGGACGCCGACCCCTGGATGAGCCGTCCGATGCGGGCGGCGTTCGGTTTGCCTTCGCCCGAGAGACGGGTTGGTCTGACGGCCCACGATTTCGTCCAGGCCTGCGGCGCGCCCGAGGTCGTGCTGACGCGCGCGGCGAGGATCGACGGCACGCCGGCCGTTCCGTCCCGCTGGCTGCTCCGGTTGGACGCGATGCTGGCGCGGCATGGCGGGTCCGCGAACCGGCTTGTCGTGTACGATTGGAACCATTGGCAGTCGATGCTCGACCACCCGGCTGCACCGGACCCGATCGTGCGCCCGGCGCCCCGGCCCCCGGTGTCGGCTCGGCCGCGCCGGCTTTCGGTAACCCAGGTGGAGACCTGGATGCGCGATCCGTATGCCATTTATGCGCGCCATGTGCTGGGATTGTCGGCCTTGGACCCGATCGAGATGCCGCCCAACGCCGCGGAATACGGAACCATCATCCACGAGGCCCTGAGCGCTTTCGTTCAAAAGTACCCGGGAGACCTGCCCCGCGATCCCAAGACGGAATTGCTGGAGATAGGCCGGGAGGAATTCGCCGACCGTTTGCAGATGCCGGGCGTGTGGGCGTTCTGGTGGCCGAGGTTCGAGCGCATCGCGGACTGGTTTGTCGTCGAGGAGGAACAACGCCGCAAGGCGCTTGTCGGCTCGCACAGCGAGGTCGAGGGCCGGACCGAATTGGATGGCCCGGCCGGCCCCTTCTTGCTGACGGCCAAGGCCGATCGAATCGATATTCTGGATGACGGCTCCCTCTCAATCGTGGACTACAAGACGGGCTCCTTGCCGGCCGTCAGCGAAGTCGCGGCCGGGTTTTCGCCGCAATTGCCGCTGGAAGCGGTGATTGCGGAAAGCGGCGGTTTCGACGGCATCGAAGCCGGGAGGGTCTCGGCGCTCGACTATTGGCGTCTTCGAGGGACGGTGCCCGCGGGCGAGACGCGAACCGCCGAGGACCCCGGCCGGCTGGCCGACGAGGCGCGCGAAGGTCTTTCCGGATTGATCGCCGTTTTCGACCGGGACGAGACGGTCTACGAAGCCCGGCCCCGGCCCGAAAAAGCTCCGAAATACTCGGACTATGAGCACCTCGCCCGGGTCAAGGAGTGGGCGTCGGCGGCGGACGGGGGAGAGTCGTGAACGGCGCCAACCAAGGGCCGGCGGCCGATCTTGCCACCATCAGGCAAAGAAGCGCCGCCCGGCCGGACTTCTCCGTCTGGGTTTCGGCGTCGGCCGGCACGGGCAAGACCAAGGTGCTGACCGACCGGGTGCTGAGCCTGCTGCTCGAAGGGACGCCGCCGGAGCGCCTGTTGTGTTTGACGTTCACCCGGGCGGCGGCGGCTCAAATGGCGGGCCGGATCGCCGAACAGCTCGGCCAATGGACGATGGCGCCGGACAAAGATCTCAAGGAGGCGCTGACGTCGCTGACCGGCGGGGAGCCCGACAAGGATACCTGCCGCCGGGCCCGGCGTCTGTTCGCGGCGGTCCTGGATACCCCGGGGGGGATGCGCATCGAAACCATACACGCCTTCTGCCAATCGCTGCTGCGCCGATTTCCGATCGAGGCGCAAATCGCGCCCCATTTTTCGTTGATGGACGAGCGTGACGCGGAGGAAACCCTCGCCTTTGCCGAGGCGCATATTCTGCGCGAAGCGCAACAGGCCCGGGATACCGAACTGACGGATGCCCTCGCCGAAATAACCAGACATGTCTACGAGTTCGAATTTCCGGAGCTGATTTCGACGTTGGCAGAGCAGCGGGGACGGCTGCGGCGGATGCTGGACCGGGCGGGAGGGCCCGCGTCCTTGAGCGATATGGTCCGCGATGCGCTCGGTCTGGCGCCCGGCGACACGATATCGAGCCTGACCGAACAAGCGGTCGGTGACGCGGCTTTCGATCAGCTTGGCCTGAGAATGGCGGCGGAAACGCTTCGACAGGGTACGGAGTCCGAAGCCAAGGACGGTGAGATGCTTTCCGGCTGGCTGGATGCGGACCGGACTGGACGGATCGCCGGGCTGACGCCGTACCTCGACTATTTCCTGACCCGGGATCATAGAGACGGGGAGGTGCGCCCCCGTAAGCGGCTCATCAGCAAAGCGACCGCGGCGGACGCGCCCGGCGCCGAGGACATCCTCGAGGCCGAGGCCGAACGGCTGGCCCGGTTTGTCCTCAAGCGCCGGGCGGCGGCGGCGGCAAGCGCAACCCGGGCGCTGACGGTGATTTCACAAACCTCATCGATACGTATCAGCGGGAAAAGCGGTCCCGGGCGCTCCTCGACTATGAAGATTTGATTCTCGATGCCGGGCGGCTTTTCGCGCGTCCCGGCATC
>CAZUGT010000327.1:0-8705 GCA_964620095.1 uncultured Rhodospirillaceae bacterium
ATCAATGCCGCCTGATCCCCGGCGGAGAGTTCGTAAATTTCGGTGACGCCCGCGACCCGGGGCGCGAGGATCACCCAGGGGAACCGGGCGTCGTCGACGAACAGCACCGTCGACAGCGGCCAATCGGCCGCCACCGGCCGCCGGGCGAGACGTTGGTCGAGAACGAATTCGGTCATGCCGGGCACACGCCTATTTGCCGAAGAGGCCCTTGACCGCGCCCCCGACGCCCTCGGTGACGCCCCCGGTGGCCTTCTTGACCGCGTCCGCGGCCCCGCCGGCGGCCGAGCCGGCGCCTTCCACAACGCCCTTCACCGCGCCGGTGGCCAGTTTGCCGGCGTCCTTGAGCGTGCTGGTCACGTTGCCCATGAGGCCGGGCAGCATGCCGTCGATGACCTTGTGCTGAATTTCCGGGATCAGCCTGGCGGCGATTTTCTCGGGCTCCAGGCCGCCCTCGCTCCTGCCGATGCCGTCGAGGGCGATGGAGAACGGCTTGATGGCGAGGTCCAGCTTCATCCCTTCGCGGGCGACGGCGCGGACCTTCACGTTGTTCATGCGGAACTTCTCGATGATCAGTTTCGGGCCTTCCTTGCCGCTACCGCCGGAGGAGCCGCCGCCTCGTTCCTTGACGAATGCGCCGACGTTGTTCCGGATGGCGATCAGGTTCGAGGAATTCAGCGATTCCCTGACGCTCTCGCCGATTTTCAGCGGGTTGACGTTGAGCGTCCCGATCTCGGCGATCACATCCGGGGCGTCGATCAGGATTTCATTGATGACGATGATATCCTTGCCCACGGTCGATGTATCGAGTTTGACCGCGATGTTGTCGAGCTTGAAAGCATGGGACGTGGTAAATCCCGGAGGGTTGCCGATCAGCAGGCCGGAGAGCGCGGCTTCACCGGACGTAATGGAGAGATCGGCCTTGTCCAATTTGACCTCGGCCTTGGTCAGCTTCGGCCCCATCTCCTCGACGGCCGTCTTGATGACGCCGCCCGAATAGAAAAACACCACGATAACCGCGACAACGACAACGGCGACAATGCCGCCGATGGCATACCAGACAACATTCACAATGGATTCTCCCCAATAATCTCCGGCCGCACCGGAACCCTATCCCGAACGTGACGATTTGACAGCCAAATTACGAGTTGGTTCGTCTCATACGGTTGCCGTCGTCGCGTCGTAGGCGAACAGCCAGTCGTAGCGCTCGAATATTCTCTCGGGCCGCCATTCGCGGTCCACGTATTCCTTGGCGTCCGACGGATCGGCGAGGGTGTGGTCGTGAAACCGGCGGGCGTTGTCGGCCGAGCCCAGCACCATTTTGGACGTGCGTTCGTGGCGGGCGCCTTCATAGCGCCCGAGCGCCTCCTCGACCGCGCCGCCGGCCGCCTCGAACGCCCGCATGAGCACGTAGCCGTCCTCGATGGCCGCACAGGCGCCCTGGGCCAGCATCGGCACCATGGCATGACAGGCATCGCCCAATAGCGTCACCCGGCCGCTGGTCCAGCTTTCCAGCGGCTCGCGAACCATGATCGCCCATTTGTACGGTTCCTCGATCCGCTCGATCAGATAGTGGATGTCCTCGTGCCAGCCCTCGAAATCGGCGCGGAATTCCTCCCTGGAGCCCCGCGCCGTCCAGGATTCCACCTGCCAGTCTTTCTCGCGGATGCCGACGAAGTTGAATATTTCGCCCCGGCGGAGGCGGTAGGTGATGCAGTGCCCGCCGGGACCCACCCAGTTGGTGCCGACCGCCGGAAACCGGTCCTCCGGCAGGTCATCGGCGGGCAGGACGCCGCGCCACGCCATGGAGCCGGTGAATACGGGATTGTCCTGGTGGCCCAAGGCGGCGCGGATGGCCGAGTGTACGCCGTCGGCGCCGATGAGGGCGTCGCCGCGGGCTTCGTTTCCATTGTCGAATTTCAAGGTGACGCCGCCGCCATCCTGTTCGAACCCGGTGCAGGCATGGCCGAGACGGATCGCATCCGGCTTTTCGCGGCGGACGGCGTCGACCAGTAATTCGTGCAGATCGGCCCGGTGGAACGTGTAGTAGGGATAGCCGTAGCGCTCGACGAAGGCCTGGTCGAAGTCGAACAGCGGCCAGGTGTCGCCGGTGCTCCAGATTCGGATGACCTTGCCTTCGGGAATGGCGGCGATCCGCTCCAGGCCGTCGCCGAGGCCAAGGGCATGGAGGACGCGGGTGGCGTTGGCGCTCACCTGAAATCCGGCGCCGACCTCGCCGAGCTCGGGGGCCTGCTCGTATATTTCGACATCGTACCCCGCCTGGAGCAGGGCGGCGCCGGCGGTCAGCCCGCCCATGCCGGCGCCGGCGATGAGGATTTTCGGCTTGGCGGCCATCACACGGGGATTTTGAACAGCCGCGCCGCGTTTTTCCCCAGCAGGCCGTCCCGCGCCGCCGCCGGTATCTTCCGGTTGCGCCTGATGAAGCCGACCGGGTCCCTCTCGCCGAAGGGATAGTCGGTGCCCATGAGGATGTGGCTTGCCGGCGCCTTGGCGGCGAGATACGTCAGCATGTCCGGGTTGAACAGCACCGTATCGAAATAGAATTTCCGGATATAGCTGGAGAATTCGCCTTTCAGCCCGGCGCCGTCCCGGCCGGTCCGGGAAGCCGAATCCTGGCGTCCGGCGTAGTAGGGCAGGAAGCCGCCGCCATGGACAATGAGGACTTTCAGTTTCGGGAACTTGTCCATGATCCCTTCATAGACCAGGGACGACATGGCCAGCGCCTCTTCGTAGGGCTGCCCCAGGGTGAACGCCAGGCCGAACTTGCGAAGCCGCGGATTGGAGTTGCCGGCCGGATGGATGAAGACCGGGCAGTCCAATTTCTCCGCCGCCTTCCAGAACGGGAGGAATTTCGGATCGCCGATTTCCAGGCCGTTGACGATGGTGGAAATCTCGACCCCGCGGAGCCCGAGTTCGGTCACGCAGCGGGTCATTTCCTGGACCGCCCGCTTGGGATCGTGGAGGGGAACCAGACCGATACCGATCAGCCGGTCGGGGTGCTTGGCGACCATCTCCGCGGTCGCATCGTTGGTCATCCGGTCGATCTTGTGCGCCCGCGCCCCCGGCGCCCAATAGGTGGATTGATGCACGATGCTGGGAGAGATCACCTGCATGTCGACGCCCATGCGGTCCATGTCCCGGAGCCGCTCCCTGGTGCCGACCATGCGCGTCATGGTGCGCTGAGACTCCCTGGCCGCCCCCAGGCTGGTCCGGCCCTTGAGCCCGATGCGCGCGTGAAGACCGTGCTTCGACGTGATTTCGAAGACCTCCGGCACCACGATGTGCGCATGGCAGTCGATTGCAATAGCCGGCTTTTTCGCCACGTTTACCTCCCGCCTAGATCGGCTCTAGTGGTTTGCTGCGATGAGATTAGTGGCCGGCCGGTGAGGGTCAAGTCCGCGTGATGGGCGGTGCATCAATACAGGAGATGCCGCAATCCAATCACCGTCGCCGCGATAAGCGCGCTGCTGACGCCGACCAGCGGCGGCGACCAGCGCCAGCCGATGACATGGGCCGGCACGCCCGTGGCCCGCGACATGAACAGCGTGGTCCCCGAGAACGGCGAAATCATCGTGCTCATGCCCCAGCATCCCATATAGGTGAGCCCGACGATCAGGTCCGGCAGCCCAAGCGCCGACGGGGGAAGGACGGCGCTCAGCGAGATCACCACGATGACGGCGTGCAGGCCGGCGGCGCTGGTGGCGACGAAGACGAGGATCAGGGCGACGATCCTGAGATCGGGGAAGGGGATGGCCGAGGCGACGAATTCGGCGGTCGCGGCGGCCGGAATCAGCGCGCCGACGCCGATCCCGAAAATGTTGGCGGCGACGAAGAGGAGGGTTTCGTTCCGCAGGCCGGGCAGCGCCGTCGTCACCCTCAACGAGAGTTCCCTGAACGGGCGAACGGCGGATTTATGGGAGGCGTACCAAATCAGCGCGAAGGGCGGCGCGACGATGCCGAGGATCACCGGAATCGGGACGTCGAGAACCTCCACGAGAACCATCACTATTCCGATCAACGACGCCAGCAGGGCGATGGTGCGCAAGCCCTGGCCCGCCTCGAGCGGAATGGCGCCGGGTGCTTCGGCCCGCGCGCCGGAGCGGTTTGCCGAAAATCGCGCCAGACCCCACGAACCGGTCATCAGCACGACGGCCATTCCGGCGCCCCAGGGCGCGAGGTCCCCCCAGGTCAGCGCGGGGAGGGCGATGAGGACCACAATGGTTCCGATGTAGAACGGCGACCAGCAAGACGCGCTGGTGAATCCCTGCATGAGGGCCAGGGTCAGCCGCTTGCGGAGCGCCGGATCGGTGCCGGGCTTTTCGACGATGGTGGTGAGCAATCCGAGGCCGGCCAGATTCAGCACCGACCCCAACAGGTGAACGCCGCCGGTCAAATAGGCGAAGCGGCGTCCGGGGGGCTGGGAGACGATGGTTGCCCGCGTTGCCCGCAGGGCCGGGCTCCGGGAAACCGGCCACTGCATCCAGGTCACCGCAAAGAACAGAACCAGGAAGACGCGCGACCGGCTGATGCCCTCCAATAGTCCGGACTGCCAATCCCCCGCCGCCGCCAGGGCCGCGACACCCAGTCCCGCGAGCACCAGGCCCGAAATCTGCTGGGGCCTCGGGATGCGGCGGAATTCAAGAGCGAGATAGAGAACGATGCAAAGCGCCGCGAGCGCGGGGAGGACCTGTCCGCCGGCGAAGGCGCCGATGATCGTGAACACGGCGATGGCGCTGAACAACCAGGCGGCAACGGGGATGGCGGTTTGGGGCAAGTCGGGAACCCGGGTGTCGAATCCGCTACTAGAATAGACCTCTATCCCCTATTGTCAGGCCCCAATGAACTCGTCAATCGCACATGGTTCGGCGGTGATCCGCCGGCTTGCGCTGATCGTCGAAATCCTGTTGATCGGCGCCGCCGCCGCCGGGTTCGCCGGCGTTTTCGTATTCATGGCCATGGCGCCGTCCCTGTTGTCGCCCGATGAGAGCATCGTCCTGGCCAACGCCAGGGCCGTTCACGGCGCATTCCTCATGGCCTTTCCCCTTGCCATCGCATTGCTGCTGCCGTTCGCCCGTATGCGGTTGACCCGCCTTTCAGCGGTCGAGGCCGCTCAATCGCGGCTCGCCTGGGGGGCGCTGGCCGGGGTCACGGCGATATTGCTGGCTACCGCGGGAATTGTGGTGTGGGGGACGCTGGCGGAGCTTGATTTTGCCGGTTGATCAGTGCGGACGCCGCTGTTGCATGAAGCGATAGCGGCTGTCCGATGTGATGGTGACATCCAAGTCTTCGCCGTTGCGGCGCAGGTTCAGCAGGACCTCCGTGCCGGCGCCGCCCAGTCCCCATATCATCCGGTACATTTCGCTCAGCTTGGTCACCGGTTGATCGGCGACCCCGGCGACCAGATCGCCGGCCTCGACACCGGCGATATCGGCCGGGCCCTCGGGGATGACCCCGGACACGAACAGCCGGCGCATGGCCTCGGAGGTGTACATGCCGAGCCAGGGCCGCGGCTCGACATCGGCGAACCCCTTGTTGATCAGATCATCGAGGATCGGTTCGAGAAGATCGATCGGTACGAACATGTTGCCGGGACTGTCCTTGCTCCCGGCCTCCGCGTCGTTCACCCACAACGAGCCGACGCCGACCAATTGGCCGGACCGGTCGATCAACGCCGCCCCGGACCAGTTTGGATGAATCGGCGCGGTAAAGATGGCGTGGTCCAGCATGTACTCCCAGGACCCGGCAAATTCGCGCCGCGAAACGACGGCGCCCGAGATGGCGTGGTCGGCGCCGCCGTACGGCGCGATAATCGCCGGGTCGCCTTCGCGAAGCGCCCTTGAACTGCCCCGCGGCAAGGGGGGCACGCCGGGCGCCTCGAGGGACCGGATCACCGCAAAGCCGCTCTCGTGGTTGTAGCCCAGGAGCTCGGCCTCCAAGGTCCGGCCGCCGCGGCCGTGAAGGGTGATCTCGTCGGCATCGACCACCAGATAGCCGATGGTCAGCATCAGCCCGCCGTCGCCGATGACGATCGCATTGCCCTGCCGCTCGATCCCCAGCGTCCGCGCCGAGAACGCCTCCTCGGGAACTTCCGAGGTCAGCCGGAAGACGGATGACAGGGCCTGGTCGAGATCGAAGGGAAGGTCGGATTGGTCGGGGTGGGGCGCAAGGCGCAGCGAAGGATCGAGCAGGTGCAGCAGTCCGCTTGGCCGGTGTCCGTTGGCCTTTTCGATGCCGTTCGCCATCAGAGATTTCCGCTCCCCGCAGGTTTTGGTTCTTGTCTTGGGTGAACAGTAGCGTTCCGCCGCACCAAGTGGCCAGCCCTATTTGGGGCGGTGGCGTGCCGTGCTAGGGCCCGGGCGCCGGGCTGTCGGCAGGCGTGCGCGTCCGGATCGTTCCGGCGGCGGATTCGCGGCGCGCGACGTAGGTGGTGGCGCCGACGATGATCGCGCAGCCGACCCAGGTCCACAGATCGGGGAACTCGGCGAAAAAGAAATATCCGATGGCCGCCGCCCAGACCAGGCGCGTGTAGTGGAGGGGTTCGACGGCGCTGACGTCCGAGTATCTGAACGCCTGCACCATCACCAGGTGGGCGGCGCCGACCAGAATGCCGATGGCGGCGAGCCACAATATCTGTTCCAACGTCGGCTCCCGCCAGAACCAGATGGCGAAGGCGAAGGTGATCGGGATCTGCAACAGCGCCACATACGCGCCGCAAGTCGCCGGGCTGTCGTACCGGGTGAGAATCTTGGCGAAGATCTTGGTGCCGGCGCTGAAGCACGCGCCGGCAAGCACGAAGATGAACCCGAGCGAGAATTCCTCGAAGCCCGGCCGGATAATGACCAGCGCGCCGATGGCCCCGATACCCAACCCCATCCATCGCCGGGGCCCCACCTGCTCGCCGAGGAACAGGATTGCCGCCAAGGTCAGGAAAAGCGGACCCGTCTGGGCCAGGGCGACGGCGTCTCCGAGCGGGGTCAGGAATAGCGCCGTGTACCAGGACATCAGCGCCGCGGCGTTGAAAAAGGACCGGACGAAGTGGATGTGGAACTTGGGCGTCCTCATGGCGCCGATCCCGTTTCGGATCAGCCACGGAACGTAGAACAGGAACGAGAAGACGTTCGAGAAGAAGGCGATTTCGGTTGGGTGCAGACCGCCGCTGAGCAGACGGACGATGCCGTGGGAGGCGGTAAACAAAAACACCGCGGCCAGCGTGAAGCCGGCCCCGAGCAGGTAGGATTGCCGGGTCCCGGCAGGCGCAACCGTCGGGCCGGTATCGGACATGGGCGCTCCAGACGTTTCGGGCGCTCAACCGCCCATCGCCATAAGACAGTCCGCCCTGCCCAAAGGCAAGGCCGGCCGACGACGGCGCCGGGATTGCCGGGAGAGATCGGCGGGAATTGCAGCGCTTGTCCGTGGTGGCCCGGGGCTTCCCCCCGCGGCTGGCGTCTTGCGGACCCGCGCGGAGGCGGATATCACCTGAAGCGTTGAATTTCGGGCCCGGGAGCAATAAGGGAGCGACAAGGGAGCAGCACATGGCGCGCGCCGCCGACATATTGGTCGAGACATTGGGATTGCACGGGGTCGACCGGGTCTTTTGCGTTCCCGGCGAGAGCTATCTCGCGGTTATCGACGCCATGTACGACGCCCCCCAAATCGACGTCGTGACCACCCGCCACGAGTCGGGCGCAACCCTGATGGGCGTCGCGGACGGCAAGATGACCGGACGGGCCGGGGTCGCCATGGTCAGCCGGGGGCCCGGCGCGACCAATGCCTCCATCGGCGTTCACGTCGCGGAGCAGGATGCGGTCCCCCTGGTTCTGTTCATCGGGCAGGTGGCCCGCGCGGACCTTGGCCGCATGGCGTTCCAGGAAGTCGACTACCAGCGCTTCTTCGGCGGCATGGCCAAGCATGTGGCCGAGGTGACGGACGCCGAACAACTGCCTGAGGAGGCGGCGAAGGCGTTCGCAATCGCCGAAGGCGGAACGCCCGGTCCGGTGATTGTTTCACTGCCCGAGGATATGCTGCTCGATGACATAGGCGCGCCGGCGGCGGCGCGCGCGGACAACGATCTTCCCGCGCCCGCCGATGGGCAAATCGCCGGGATCGCCGGGCGGCTCGCGGGCGCCGAGCGCCCGCTGCTGATCGCCGGCGGCCAGATCGACCAGAGGGGCGGGCGGGACGCCTTGCGGGCGGTCAGCGAGGCGTGGCAAATCCCCGTCGCCGTCGGCTGGCGCCATCAGGACCTGTTCGACAACACCCACCCGAATTTCGCCGCGCACATGGCCTTCAACATGCCGGCCGAGTTCGAGCGGACATTGAACGAGGCGGACCTGGTCCTGGCCATCGGCTCCCGGCTGGGAGACGTGACCACCCAGGGCTACGCCATTCCCAAGGCGCCCAAACCGGACCAGCCGCTGATTCATGTCCACCCGGATGCGGCGCAGCTCGGGCGGGTTTACGAGACCGACCTGGAAATCAACGCCGATGGAACGGCGGTTCTGGAGGCCTTGGCGAAGATGAACGCCGAGCCGGCGCCCGATGGGCGTCCGGCCTGGATCGCGCGGGCTCATGATCTGGCGGCGAGCCGGATGGCGTGGGATTTCCCCCGCGCCGATGACGGGGTGGTGTTCGGAAACGTCATCAAGGGGCTCGCCGGCGCGCTGGACGACGACGCCGTCATCGCCAAC
>CAZUGT010000328.1:0-8366 GCA_964620095.1 uncultured Rhodospirillaceae bacterium
GCGGCGTTCTCTTCTCGGTACCCACGACGATTTCGTTTTGTTCGTCATTCCGGCGAAAGCCGGAATCCATTTGCGGGTGCGGGTGAATGAAAGACGGCGTTTCATTCCCCGCTGATGCGCGGGAGCCCTGAGGAAAGGCGAAATGCGTAAAAATGGATTCCGGCTTTCGCCGGAATGACGGCAAACTCTCTCACCAAGAAGTTTTTCAACAACCCCTGAAGCGCGGCGCACGTCTCCACCGTATCGCGCTCAGGGCGCGGCCAGGAACAAGTTCTTGATAGGCGGGGATGCGCCACGGCATGACAAGCGCCGTCCTGCCGGGTATCATGAGTTTTCCGGTTGCTCTTCTATATCCGGAATCATCGAAAGGCGGCATTCCGCACCGAATGGAGGGAGAGAATCGTGAGTGGTTCCGCGCACCGGGAAGTTCCGGAGATCAGCCTCGGGGTGGAGGAGGAGCTGTTTCTCGTCGACCCCGACACCCGCGACCTTCTGGCCGAACCCGACCCGGGCATCCTCGCGGCTTGCGAGAGCAGGCGTGGCCCTCACAAGGTGGTGCCCGAGTTCCTCCGCGCCCAGCTCGAAACCAACACGCGCGTCTGCGGCTCGGTTGCCGAAGCGTGCGAGGCGCTGCGCGAGACCCGGCGGGTCGTCATCGAGGCGGCCGAGGAGCACGGCGCAGCCGTGATGGCCGCTTCCACGCATCCTTTCGCGCAATGGCGAACGCAGCTGGTCACGCCGAAGGAGCGCTACGAGCGGTTCGCGGCCACCTACCAGGAGAGCTTCCGCCGGATCTGCCTGACCGCCATGCACGTCCACGCCGGTTTCGGCGACCCGGAATCGCGCATCCGGGTCATGACGGCGCTCCGGAGGCACCTCCCCCTTTTCCACGCGCTGTCGACGTCCTCGCCCTTCTACGGCGGGGGTGAGACCGGCTTGAAGTCCTGGCGGCTGAACCTCCTCGGCGTGCTTCCGCGCACCAGCATTCCCGGCCCGTTGCGCACCCGGGCGGAGTACGACCGCATCGTGGACGACTACCGGCGCATCGAGGTCATCCAGGACGGCAGCGAGGTGTGGTGGGACATTCGCCCCTCCCACGCTCACCCGACGGTGGAGCTTCGCATCTGCGATACCTGCCCGCGCCTCGAGGACGCCGCGAGCATCATCGCCCTCTACGCCTCCCTGATCCGGTGGCTGGCGCGCCTCGACGGCGAGGGCCGCCTGCCGCCCGAGCCGCCCACGGAAATTATCGCCGAGAACCGCTGGCTCGCCCAGCGATTCGGTGTGCTGGCCTTTCTCGGCGACATGGACCTTGGCGGGCGGGTGGACATCGAGGACTACGCAAAGGAGCTGATCGAGAAACTCACTCCCGACGCCCGGGCGCTGGGGTGCGAGGATGAAATGCGCCACGTGCTCACCATCATCCGGGAGGGCAGCAGCGCGGACCGGCAAGCCGATCATTTCCGTCTTTGCCTTCTGAACGGCGACAGCCGCGAAGAGGCCATGCGCTCCGTGGTGGACATGGTGCTCGCCGAAACCCGGGAGGGTGTCTTCTGAGCGCCCGGACGGCTCGAGTTGAAACAAAGACCTCACGGGGAGCGCACTCCGGTTCTCGTTCCGGTAGAAACAAATCTTCCGAAGGCCCGGACCTCAGGCGCCGGTGACATCGATAATTTGTACGTGTGAGCTCCGGGTGCTTTTACGGACTTAGAAGGCGAGACGTTCTCCGGCGAGTTGGTGAAAGTTTGGAAAACCGATCCATCGGGCGTGTCCATCCCATCGGTGATGCGGGTCCCGTCCCCGGGCGCACGGGTGCGCCGCCACGTTACAGCTGCCGCCCGCTGATTGACTCGTGGATACGCGCAACTTGCGGTTGCGCCACCTGGCCGCCCGCCCTTGTGAGGAGTACCGACATGAGATTCCATTCCGTGTGCGTCCTGGCCGCGGCGGCGATCCTCTCGCTCACGGCCTGCGGCGGAAGCGGGAGCCTCGATTCACGGCCGGATCCGACCCCCGGCGACATCAGGGAGCTGACCGGCCTGTCCGCGCCGACCGAGACGGGGGCTGCGCAGCAGGAGCGCGGCCTGGACATCTTCTCGCGCGCCGACACCCTGATCCTGTCCACGATGCACGGGGAGACCGGCAGCGCCGGGGTTCCGTCCTTTCGTCTCCTGACGGAATGCAGCGGATCGCGGTGCACCGCGACCGAGCCGCTGAGCGGCGCCGTCGACACGATCGAGCTCGTCAACACCCCGATCAGGCAGGGCGCCGCCACCGCCATCGGCTCGAAGCACGGCATCACGCTCATGTCGGAGTCCTCGGGGCACACGGGCGCGGACCTTGCCAGTCTCGGCGCGTGGATGGAGCACGGCTCGTTCTCGATCCAGAGCGAGAGCCAGACCGGCGAGGAGAGCACGGTCGACGTCCTGTACGGGATCGCCCTGGGCGGGCTCGCGGGAACCGCTCCGGCCGGGAGCGCCACCTGGCTCGGCCTCATGGTGGGAACACCCGCCGCCGGGGACGCGCGCGGCGACCGGCTCGTCGGGACGGCCGAATTGATATACGACCTCGACGCCGGCGGGCTCGCTGCCGCGTTCAGCGGCATCACGAACATCGACCGCGGGAGGGCGCACAGCACCGAGGCGGTGATGTTCTCGAACATCGCGGTCGCTCCGGACGGGACCTTCGCGAGGGGTCAGACCGGCACGCGCATCCAGGGCGGTTTCTTTGGTCCCGACCACGCCGAGGCGGCGGGGATATTCGAACAGTCCGGCATCCTCGGCGCTTTCGGCGCGAAGCGGCAGTGGGACAGGCCCGCGGAACCGCAGTAGGGGCCGGACGGGGAGCCCGGGCGTGTCTCCATCGGCCGTCACGGCGAGACGTCCGCCGGGCAGTCGCGCAAAGCGGCGGCCTGCAGCGCCGGCGCCCGGACCTTCACCAGATTCCGCGGTGATGTGATGCGTTACGGGTACATGATCGGCCCTCTCGCGGGGCTTGTGCTGCTCCTCGCGTGGGCCGGCCCTGCCGCCGCCGACGGCAACTTCTCGCAGCGCCCCGGGTTCGCCGAGTATTTCGCGGCCAACCCTCCGGCCGATGCCGCCGGTCCGGCCGACCGGGCCCTGGCCCGCCGCCACGCGCCGCGCTTCCACCTGCCCGCCGGCCACGAAGGTCCCATCGACTTCTACCGCGACTACATCGCCCACGGTTACCTGATAACGGGCGAGGGTGTCCGCATCGACGGTCCCACCGCCGGTGACCTGAACCGCTACCGCGACGACGCCCGCGCCGAGTTCACGCACGCGCCGGGAGGTGCCGAGCCCCGGCCCGTCGTCTACGGCGCGGTGGAGCGCACCGGCCTGTGGGCGCCGGGGGAGGCGAACCGGCCGGCCGGGGAATTCACCGTCCTCACCTACCACCTGGTGTTCCGGGTGAGCGGCCTGCCGGCGGGGTTGCCCCTGGCCGCTGCCATCCCGCTTGGGCTGGTGGCGGACCTCGACGACTGGCACCAGCTCGACCACTACACCGCCGCGTTCGTGGTCCTGGCCGCGGACGGGCGTCCCGTCGCCCTGACCCTGCAGCAGCACAACTACCTGCGCACCTACCTGGTCGGCGAGTCGGTGGAGCCCGGGCCCGGCGGACGCTTCGAGGTCGACGTGGCCATCCGCTCGAACGAGTTGTATCCCCACGCTGCGGGACGGAAGGCGCGCCGGGCGGTGCGGTTCATGGACGATGACGCCAGGGCCTTCATGATGGGTTTCGGCGAGCGCCCGATGATGTCGGCGGACGACATCACCGACCCGGAGCGCACCGTCGACTACGAGCTCGCCTTCCTCCCCGGCGCCGACGCCTTCTACTCGTTCCACGGCTTCTTAGGCGAGCGCCGCGTGCTGCCCGGCCGCGACGGCCCGCCCGGGGCCCGCTACAACACCCTGCCCGAACTCAAGCCCCTGCCCGCGCAGATATTGGACGGCTACTGGCGCGAGGGGAACGAGGGCGACTGGGCGCGGTACCGGAACAGCCGGGAGAACGGCTCCGGCCCGGCCGGCTTCGCGCGGGCGCAGGCGGAAGTGTTCCATAAAAACCTCGATTGCCTGCGCCGGGAGCGCAAAGGCTGCGCGCTGCAGTAGCGGCGCGAGCGGCCCTCCCCGGAGCCTCCCTGCGCCTGTATGTCCGTTCCCGCGACCTTGGTACAGGGCGGCGCCCGGCATGTCGCCTGAGGCGGTGACCAAGGTGGCCGGCGGCGTCTTAAAACGCGGCCCCGAGGGGTCCGGGACGACCGCCTCCTGAAGCGGCTGCCCGGAAACCCCTCCCCGGTCGCGCCAAACACTCATTCATCATTCGTGTTTGACCCCCCAACCCCCCTCGGGGGTTATTGAAAAAGTCCGGGAAGCGATTTTGGGTTGCGCGCACGCTTTTGAAGTTCACTCCCCCCTTGAGGGTTGGGCTTCCCGAGGGGAAAGCCCAACGGTGAAGCCGAGCGAATTGTGCGAAGGCTGAACCGGTGGGGGGACATGCCACAGAAGAAGCTCCCCCCACCGACTCGCCTGCGTGCTTAAGCCCTTACCTCGTCGCCTCCCCCTCAAGGGGGGAGTGTATCTTCTCTCTCGTCTGTCGATTACATGCGCCGAATCAGGCGAACAGGCTTTTTCAACAACCCCTGACAAGGGGGGCTTTTTTGCTCCTGCCCCCCTGTAAAGGTGGGCCAGGGGGTTGGTTTCGAGCCGAGGGAGAAGCCCGACACGGCCGTCATTCCGGCGAAAGCCGGAATCCATTTTTACGCCTTTCGCCTTTCGTCAGGGTTCCCGCGCATCGGCGGGGAATGAAATGTTGCCGTGTATTCACCCGCATCCGCAAATGGGTTCCGGCTTTCGCCGGAATGACGATGAACTACGGGTCGAGGTGGGATAGGGGCGGCATCTTTTCCGGGAAGTGCAGAGGGGCGCCTCCTCCAGTGAGCGGCGGGGTTTCGGGTTACCCTTTCACCGCGCCGGCCGTCATGCCGGCGATGATCTGCCGCGCGGAGAAGAAGGTGAATATCAGCGGCGGAATGACGATCAGCGTGCCCATGGCCATGATGCGCCCCCATTCGGGGCCCGAGTCCGTCAGGAACAGGCTGGTGGCGACGGGCAGCGTGCGCGTGGTTCTGTCCGTGAGAAGCAGGGCCAGAATGAACTCGTTCCATGCGATCCGGAATACGAAGATGCCGGTCACCGCGTAACCGGCCTTCATCACCGGGAAGAGGACGCGGGTGAACACCTGCCAGGGCGTGGCCCCGTCAACGATGGCGGCTTCCTCGAGCTCGATCGGAACCTGCTTCACGAAGCCGTAGAGCAGCCAGATGGCGAAAGGGAGGTTGAGCGCCGTGTAGAAGAAGATGAGACCCGAAAGCTGGTTCGCGATTCCCAGCACGATGGAGACAGCGAAGGCCGGAATCGCCAGGACCGCCGGCGGTATCATGCGGACGAGGAGCGCCCCGTTGGCGATGGACTGGCGGCCGGGGAACTGCATGCGGGCCAGAGCGTAGGCCGCCATGCCGCCGGTCGTCAGCGTGATCAGGGTCGCCGAAACACCCACGATGATGGAATTCACCAGATACCGGTCGAAGTTCGCATCGCCGATGATGTCCACGTAGTTCTGCACGGTGGGGTAGAAGAAAAACCACACGGGATTTCCGTCGAAGATCAGCACCTCGTTTTTGAAGGAAGTGCTGATCATGATGTAGATGGGCGTCAGGCATATGATCGACAACACGATCAGCCCCGCGTAGTGGAAAATCGTTCTCATATCCGTGGATCCGAAGCGCATCGCCTTCACCTCACACGTCGGCGCGGGTTTTCATGGGGTTGCTGATCAGCAGGATCGCCAGGCTGAGAGCGAAGACGATCAGCAGCAGGAGTACGGAGATGGCCGCCGCATAACCGAGTTGCTGTGCGTCGAAGGCGGTCTTGTAGACGTGCAGCGACAGCAGTTCCGTCGCCAGTCCCGGCCCGCCTTCCGTCAGGATCAACATGACCTCCAGCCCCTTGAAGACGTCGATGATCCGGAGCAGGAGGGCGATGATCAGGATCGACCTGATCATCGGCAGTTTTACCAGGAATATCTGCTGCCACGTATTGGCGCCGTCGATACGAGATGCTTCGAGCACCTCCGAGGGCAGCGCCTGAAGGCCTGCGATCACGATGATGAAGACGAACGGCGTCCACTGCCAGATGTCCGTGAACACGATGGCGAAAAACGCGAGATGCGGCTCCCCCAGCCAGATCAGCGGCTCGAAGCCGGCGAGTTCCAGGTAATGGTTGATCCAACCCGCCCGGGCGTCGTACAGGTAGCGCCACACCAGGCCGACCACCACGGGCGAAATCATGAGCGGCATGATGAAGATCGTCCGGAAGACGGATGCGCCGCGAATCGGTTTCTCCAGCAGCAGGGCCAGCGCGACCCCCAGCGTCATCTCGATGGTGATCGTGAAGAAGCCGAACTTGAACGTTACCCACATGGATTCCTGGACGTTTTCGTCGTTGAGCATGCGCAGATAGTTGTCTGCGCCGATGAATTCCGCCGTCGACATCGGCGTGCCGACCGCCCAGTCCTGCATGCTGAGCATCAGCCCCTGGACGACCGGGTAGATGAGGCCCGCGCCCATGAGCAGGACGGCGGGCGCGACGAACAGGTATCCGACGATCCACCGCCGCATACCTGTCTCGATCGGAGGGGATGGGTCGCTCATGGTGAACGTTCCGGGAACCGGCCGTCCGCAGGCGAAGCGCCTCCCCCGGCAGAGCCGGGGGAGGCGGTTTCAGGGGTTTCGGCTACTTGGAAGATTTCGACTGCCACCGATAGTAGCCCTCGCGTTTCATGACGGCGCGCGCCTTCACCGCCGCCTTGTCCAGGATCGGCTTGATGGGCTTGTCGGAGGTCAGGACCTGGTGCAGCGCAATGCCGAGCACCTTGATGTTCAACTCGTTCCACTCGGGGATCAGGGGCCGCCAGTCCGGATCGGCGCATTTGAGCTGTTCCGCGATCACCGGATATTCCGGGAACTTTTTGGAGAACACCGGATCGGTGAGCGTGGAAATGCGGATCGGATCGCCGCCGAGCTCGACGATCCGCCTATCGGCCTTCTTCGAGGTCATCCACTGGATGAACAGGAACGCCGCCTCCTTGTTCTTCGAGTTGGCCGGTATGCCCATGGCGAAACCGCCCGTCTCGGAGCCGCACTGGACGTCGGTCGGATGCAGCGCATAGCCGACCTTGCCGACGACCTTCGATTGCTTCGGGTCGCGGGCTCTTGCGGCGATCTTCAGAGAGTCGATGTACATGGCGGCGTCGCCGTGCAGGAACGCCTTGGACGCTTCGCCGTAGCTGTAGGAGGGAATGCCGCGGGGGCCGTACTTCACCGTCTCGCGCAGGAACTCCGCGGTCTTCACGCCGGCGGGGCTGTTGAAGACGGGCTGCCACTTGTCGTCGAAGACGCGGGCGCCCATGGGCGCGGCATGGAACAGCCAGGCGGCCGTGACCTGGTGCCCGGTCTTGCCGCGCATGGTGAGGCCGCCCATCCCCGTCTTCTCCTTGATGGTCTTCGCCGCCTTGCGGACGTCGTCGTAGGTCTTCGGCACGGCGAGGCCCAGCTTCTTGAACACGTCCTTGCGATAGGCGAGGATCGAGGTCTCGGCGCCGAACGGCAGACCGTAGAGCGCGCCCGACTTGCCGGGCAGATAGCCCTTCTTGCCGCCGACGATGCCGCCGTTCTGAATGTAGGCGTCGGCGATGTCATCGATATCGTAGTTCGGGTCGACGAACGCGGGGCTGGTGAAGAACTGCGAGAGGGGCGTCAGCAGGCCCTTCGCCACGTACTCGCCCTTCCACATCACCACCCAGGCGACGACGTCGAAGTCGCCGTCTTTCTTGCTCATCTCCAGAAGCTGGCGATTGCGCATCTTGAGGTACTGGGAGTAGTCGATCTCGACCTTGATCCCCGTCTCCTTGGTGAACTCGGCGACCAGTTGCTTGGCCTTCTTGAAGTGCGAGTTCGAGGGCCAGCTGACCACCAGCGTCTTGCCCTTGTACTTCTCGTAGGGGTTGGCCATCAGCGTCGTGGCGCTGAACGTCAGGGCCAGGGCCGCCGCAAGCGCGACCAGCCCTTTGATCCGGAATTTCGATTTCATGATTTCCTCCTTATGAGGTTAGTAATGAAAGAGAACCATACACTTGCATTGACGATTTCTTCCGGATGGCCGATTCGTAAAGAATCCGGCAGCCGGGTGCTTCATTTCCTCTTCGAAACCACTCCCTCGTTCGTAATTAACCATTGCCGTCATTCCGGCGTCATTGTCGTTTCTGTTGTAGGGGCCGCATATATGCGGCCC
>CAZUGT010000329.1:0-4008 GCA_964620095.1 uncultured Rhodospirillaceae bacterium
ATGCAAAACAACAACGACCACATGGGCGGCTACTGCAAGTACTTTACCGATATCCCAGCCACAAACGGCTATCCGCAGACGGTGGTTTTTCCGCGCGACGATGCGATGACCCTGATCCATCAGGGACCGTTCGGCGGCGACCGGGAAATTCCCGTCGAAGGCGACGGCGTCCACCGCGGCATCAAGCGCCTGTTGACCACCCCCAGTTTTGCTTCGGCTCCCTTCACCGCGGACTACGACCCCGAGCTCGCCGCCAAGGCGCTCGAACCCTATCAGGGGGGGACCATCGGCCTTCTGGGGACCTATCAGATGTCGTTTGCCATGGTCGACTATTTGAAGCGGGGCAATTTCTCCAACACCAACTTCGTCGACTTCTCGGATGCCGTCGACCGCATCAAGGTGATCAAGAGCCCGGAAGAAAAGGAACGGGTCAGGGGTTGCGCGGCGCAGCAGGTGGAGGCCATGAAGGCCGCCATCGAGGCGATCGAGCCCGGTATGCGCGATTCGGATGTTGCCGCCGTGGCCCGCCACAAGGGCGAAAACCTGGCGAGCGAGCAGGGCATCTATTTGTGCTCGTCGGCGCCGCCCGGAACGCCTGCCACCATCGGCGGACGGCACAACCAGAATCGCGTCATCCAGAAGGGCGACGTGTTCTCTTTGCTGGTCGAGAATAACGGCCACGGCGGCTTTTTCACCGAAATCGGCCGCACCATCGTTCTCGGCAAGGCAAGCCAGGAAATGAAGGACAATCTCGAGCTCGTCCTCGAGGCCCAAAAGCACACCCTGGGCCGGTTGAAGCCGGGCGCGGACTGCAAGGAAATCTGGGAGGCCCACAACGAATGGCTCGAAGAGCGGGGGAAGCCGAAGGAATCCAGGCTCTACTGCCACGGCCAGGGCTACGATCTGGTGGAACGGCCCCTGGTCCGCTTCGATGAGCCGATGAAGATCAAGAAGGACATGAACCTGGTTTGTCACCCCGGATGGGTCGGCGACGGGGCGTTCAACTGGATTTGCGACAACTACATCATCGGCGATGACGGGGCGGGCGCCTCGATTCACGAATTCCCGCAGGAAATCATCGAGGTGGACGTCTAACCCTTTTCCTCTCCGGGGGAGCGCGCGGCGGAATTGCCGAACCCGTCGAAATCCAATACCTCCAGAAGGTTGGGGAGGCTCGTCAGGTCCGCCGGGAGGACGACGTTCGTCCGGCGCTTGGCAAGCACCGTCAGCCGTTGGAGGTAACTCTCGGCCAGTTGAAGCCGCACGGATGCTTCGCCGCCTCTTGATCCGTCGATGGCAGCCGCGACTTTCTCGATGGAAGTCGCCGTCGCCTCGGCGATGGCGAGGATTTGCTGCGCCGTTCCCTCTGCTTCGTTGATCATCTTCTGCATTTCGCCTTCGGAGAGATTAATGGCTTCCAGGCGCTGGCCCTCCGATTTGTTGATCAGGCTCTGGCGCTCGCCTTCGGCCCGCGCGACGATCGCGCGCCGCTCCCGTTCGGCCGTCACCTGCCGTTCCATTGCTTCGTGGACCGTCGGCGGCGGGGTCAGATTCTTGATTTCGTAGCGGTGAACCTGGATTCCCCAGGCTTGACCCGCGCGATCCAGCACTTCGACCACGCGCGAACTGATCAAGTCGCGTTCCTCGAACGTCCGATCCAGCTCGAGGGTGCCGATCACCGACCGGGTGGTGGTTTGGGCCAGTTCCATCGCCGCAACGGCGTAGCTGGTGGCGCCATAGCTGGCCATGACCGGATCGACGACGGACAGATACATCACCCCGTCGACTTCGACACGCACCTCGTCCTTGGTGAAGCATTCCTGCGGCGGCACCTCGATGGTCTGCTCCTTCAAATCCTGGATGTACGCGACCCTGTCGATGAACGGGATGAGGGCGTGAAATCCCGCTGCCAGCGTCTTGTGGTACTTGCCCAGCCGCTCGACCACATATGCGCTCTGTGTGGGCACCAGGCGGATCGAGGCGAAGAATTTGAAGATCAGGACAATGAAGACGATGCCCCAGACAACGAAATTCACCGATTCCATGACCGAGATGTCGTCGAACAAAGCCAAAAACTGTTCCATTTTTCTTCTCCTCTAATCCCTGCCCTGGTTCCAGGGTCCGAGCTCGGGTGACGGCTTGGTATTTCCGTCGAGTCCCGTCCTCTCGGAACCGGCTGAACCGTCGTCGCCGAGAATGCCCTCGCCGTTCCCGGTGATCGTCGCCAGTCCCTCGAAGAAGCCCCTCACGTTGGCGAGTTCAAGGGGGATAACGGACACATCCGACCTGGCGGCAATCTGGCCGAGGGTGTCGATGTAACGCTCGATGATCTGCATATTGAGCGCGGCCGACCCGCCGGGCTTGGAGATCGCATCGGCGATCAGCTCGGTGCTCTTCGCCGTCGCCCCGGCGATTAGGGCGATGGATTTGGCCTCGCCCAGCGCCTCGTTTATGCGCTTCTGCTTTTCGCCTTCGGAAATGTTGATTTCCGATTGCCGTTCACCCTCGGATACGGCCACCATGGCCTGCTTTTCGGCATCGGCATTCGTTACTTCGGCGCGTTTTTCGCGCTCTGCTTCCATCTGCTTTTCCAGTGTCGTCATGACATGCTGGGACGGTGTGATGTTCTTCAACTCATATCGCAGGACCTTCACCCCCCACGGCGTCGAGGCCTTGTCGATTTCCTTGACAATCGACGCGTTGAGCGTCTCGCGTTCGGCAAAGGTCTGGCCCAGGGACAATTTGCCGATTTCCGATCGCATGGTGGTCTGGGCCAGGTTGATGCCGGCCAGCCGGTAATTGCCGATCCCGTAACTCGCACGCTGCGGGTCCATGACCTTGAGGTACACCAGTCCGTCGACGTCGACCTGAATATTGTCGCGCGTAATGCAGCTTTGACTGGGAATATCGATCACCTGCTCGCGGATTTCATGGCGATAGGCAATTCGGTCGAAGATGGGAATCAGGAAGTGAATACCGGGATTCAGGACCCTCTTGAACTTTCCCAGCCGCTCCACGACACCGGCCTCGCGCATGGGGATGATTTTGACGGTCATCCAAAGCACCACGCCGGTGATGATCAACAAGATTGTCAAAGCGGTTACCATGGTGTTCCTCCTTACCTAGGGAGCGGACGACGGCGGACCATCGAGAGGGTCGCCTGTTGCGGGTTCGACCACCCAAGCCGTGTTCTCACGAAACACCAGCTTGGCTTCGCTGCCCGCCTCGATCGTCCGGTCGTAGCATCGGGCGGGCCAGGTGGTTCCCCGGTACATGATTCGGCCGTCCTCGCCGGGCCGGATGGTCTCGGTGACGGTCACGACGGTGTCCATCGCTTCGGTGTCTTCGTCGGTGTTGTGCCATTCCTCATCTCCGCCGGCGTACTTCTGGATGACGCCGCGCAGCGCGAGGATGAGTATGAGAGAGATGATGAACCAAGTCGTGAAGGCGGGAATGAGGCCGTCGATGAGACCGAGCCACAAACCGCCGGCGACGACGAGCGCGCCAGCCCCCAGAAATACCAGTATTCCGCCCGGAACGACGAGCTCGAGAAGAATGAGGACGGCGCCGCCAACAAGCCACCAGAGTGTCATGAGTATTCCTTGCCCCTGTCCGTATCAGATCGTGTCCGGTCTTGGTTATCGTCCGAGTATTACAGATTCTTTTCACGCTTGGCTCGAATTCGCTCCAGGACGCCTCCGGCCGAAGACTCCCGGCCCAGGATCCCGGCATCTCGCAGGCGCTGATCCAGGCTCCGGCCGTCCCCTTCCGCGGCCAGTTCATGGGCCGCATTGGTTTGGTCCGTGCGTTCCTGTTGCCGCTGTTTGATGCGTTCCAGCGATGCCGTCGCGGAGACCATCGACGCTTGCGAGCCCGAGAATTTGCTGCCCGCGGCCGCGTTGGCTTTTTGAATCCGCTCGGTCGCCTTGATCAGTCCGACCTGCCGGGACATGGAGAGTATGTTGCGCTCCGTCGACTTGACCTGGCGCTTCAGGCGGTTCACGCCCG
>CAZUGT010000330.1:0-14165 GCA_964620095.1 uncultured Rhodospirillaceae bacterium
AGGTTCGCCGCCGGGCTCACCCGGGGTATTTCAATACCCGGTCCGGCTCTATTCCGGGACCCGGAAGGTACGGTCATAGACCCGGCCGAGACCGATATCGCCGAGGGCCTTCATGCTCATTCCGCGGATGGACCGGTCCCGCGCGTCTTTGCATCTTGCGCGGCGCCGGCGGCCGAAAAACAGGCGCAGCGAGGTCATTGTCTCCAAAACCATCCGCTTGATCGCCGAACGGCCGGAGCCGCGCCGGGGGCGGTATCCGAAGCCGCAAACGAGTTCGCCCATGCTCTAGGCTCCTTGGGTGAGGTAAAACGCTTTGCGCCAACTGCCCGAGATCGTATCTTGGCGGCGGCCCGAATTCCGTTATCCCGTTCACACTCGAAATTACATTTTCGTAACGGAACCGGGCCGGTGAAAGGGGCGTGGGGAGAGGATCAAGAGCAATGTCGAGCGCCGGCATTCGCGAACTGCTGACCACCAATTCCCTGTTCCGCGACCTGGCGGACGAGGTCATCGCCAAGATCGCCGATCTGGCGGTGACCCGGGAGTTGGCCGCCGGCCAAATCCTGTTTTCCAAGGGAGATCCCGGGGACGCGCTTTACGGCGTGATATCGGGGCGTATCCGGATCAGCGCCGGCGCGCCGAGCGGCAAGGAAGTGGTGCTCAACACCATCGAGGCCGGAGAGGTATTCGGCGAAATCGCGCTCCTCGATGGCCGGCCCCGGACGGCGGACGCGGTGGCGGCGGTGAATTCGGAACTCGTGCGCATCCAGCGCCGGGACTTCATCCACTACATGGAGAGCGAACCCCGCCTCGCCACCCACCTGTTGGAGATGCTCTGCCAGCGGGTGCGGGCGACCAGCGAACTGGTCGAGGATTCGGCGTTTCTCGCCCTGCCGGCGCGCCTGGCCAAGCGGCTTTTGGGCATGTCCGGCTATCCGGACGAACCCGGCGGCGACACGGAAGAGATCGATTTCGACAATCTGGAACTCAAGATTTCTCAGCAGGAACTTGGTCAGCTCATGGATTCGTCCCGCGAAGCGGTCAACAAGCACCTCCAGAACTGGCGCCGCCGGGGCTGGGTCGAACTCAGCCGCAACCGGGTGACCATCGTCGATCCCGAGGCCCTGTCCGATCTCGTCGAGCGGGAACTGGACGGTTAAGGACGCGACGAATAGGGGCGTTCTAGTCTTCGATCTCCACCCACACCGGCGTGTGGTCGGAGGCCTTCTCCCAGCCCCGCGGCGTCTTGTCGATCTCGCAGGCGACGAGCCGGTCGGCGGCCTGCGGCGACAGCAGGATGTGGTCGATGCGCAGCCCGTTGTCCTTGTTCCACGCGCCGGCGCGGTAATCCCACCACGAGTACTTGCCCTCTTCGTCGCCGTGCAGCGCCCGCCAGGCTTCGACGACGCCCAGGTGGAGAATCTTGCGAAAGGCCGCCCGGGACTCGGGCCGCAGCTGGGCATCGTCCGCCCAGCCCACGGGGTCGAAGGCGTCGCGATCATCCGGCGTTACGTTGTAGTCGCCGCCGAGCACGAAGGCATCCTCGGTTTCGAGCAAATCCCCGACATGCCTGTGGAGGCGTTCCAGCCACTCGAGCTTGTAGGTGAACTTGTCGCTGTCCGTCGGGTTGCCGTTGGGCAGATAGATCGACGCCACCCGGGCCGACCCGGTGAACGCCTCGATGTAGCGCGCCTGGTCGTCATTCTTGTCGCCGGGCAGCGCGGTCAGCTCCACGTCGATGGGGTATTTGGACAGGATGGCGACCCCGTTGTAGGTCTTCTGGCCCGAAATGGCGATGTTGTAGCCCTTGTCCTCGATGGGCTCGCGGGGGAACGTCTCTTCGGTGCTCTTGATCTCCTGCAACAGGGCGACGTCGGGCTGGAAGCCGTCGAGCCACTTGAGGACGTGCTCGAGCCGCGCCTTCACCGAGTTCACATTCCAGGTCGCGATCTTCAAGGGGAGGTCTCCGAAATAGGAAAGGCCCGCGTTCGGCGGGCCTCTTGTTTAGCACGGGGGGAGGCGGGATCAGACAGAAAAAGACACCCCGCAGCCGCAGGCCGAGGAAGCTTGGGGGTTGTTGAGCCGGAAGCTGGCGCCGATCAGATCGTCGACGAAGTCCACTTCCGAGCCGTCGATCAGGCCGAGGGACATTTCGTCCACCACCACCTTGATGCCGTGACCTTCGTAGATCCGGTCATCGTCGTTGGTGGCGTCGTCGAGATCGAAGCTGTAGGAAAAACCCGAGCAGCCGCCCGCATACACCGAAACCCGGAGCATGTTTCCGTCTTCGCCTTCCTGGGCGATGATCTCGGAAACTCGCTTGGCGGCGTTTTCGGTAATGGTCAGACCGGCTTCGGCGCTCATTCCATTCATTCCTCAAAAACGGCGATTCGCGCTAAATCTAGCGCTATTTCAAGCTTATGTAATCCCATATCGGCGGTTGTCAAACCCTTCCCGGCATACGTTGCGCCGCCCGGGAACCCGTCCTATTGTGCCGCCAGACAAGGGTTTCAGAGCAGAGGCGATGCTGACCCAGCCGCCGACGGATACCACCCGCGCCCCGTATGCCTGCCGGCCCGGCGAAAGCCGGGGGCGGTTTCACGACGAGCCGGAAAGCGCGACCCGGACCTGTTTTCAGCGGGACCGGGACCGGATCATCCACTCGGCGGCCTTCCGGCGGCTCGAATACAAGACCCAGGTATTCGTCAATCACGAGGGCGACTACTACCGGACCCGCCTCACGCACTCCCTGGAAGTCGCGCAGATCGCGCGCTCCATTGCCCGGTCCCTCGATCTCGACGAGGATTTGGCGGAGGCGCTGGCGCTGGCCCACGATCTCGGACACCCGCCCTTCGGTCATGCGGGCGAGAACGCGCTTTCGGACCGCATGGCGCCGTTCGGCGGGTTCGACCACAACGCCCAGTCGCTGGCCGTCGTAACCCGGCTCGAACACCGGTATCCCGAATTCGACGGCCTCAACCTGACCTGGGAGACCCTGGAAGGCATCGTGAAGCATAACGGCCCGCTGACAGGCCCGAAAGTGGACCGCGAGGTGCCTGATGATATCGCGGCATATGTTGCCCGGCATGATCTGGAGTTGGGAACCTATGCCGGGGCGGAGGCCCAGGTGGCGGCGCTCGCCGATGATATCGCCTACAACAACCATGATATCGACGATGGGCTTCGGGCCGGCCTGTTCTCGGTCGAGGATATTTCGGACGTGCCCATGGTCGGCGGTATTTTCGCCGGCGTGGACAAGGACTATCCGGACCTCGACAAGTCGCGGCGCAAGCACGAGGCCATCCGGCGCATGATCGGAGAATGGGTGGGCGACGCGCTTGCCGAGTCCCGCCGCCGGCTGGCCGACGCCAAACCCGCCTCGGCGGATGACGTGCGCGGCCTGGACCGGCCGGTGATCGCCCTGTCGGACGACACGCGCGAGATGGTCAGCCAACTCAGACGCTTCCTGTTCGACAACATGTACCGCCACTACCGGGTGAACCGGATGACCCTCGAGGCGCACCTCGTCGTCCGCGACCTGTTCACCCTGTTGCTCGGCGAGCCCCAAAGCCTGCCGACGGAGTGGCAGGGGCGGGGCGGCGCGCCGGGCAGCGCCGAAACCGCCAGGGCAGTCGCCGACTACATTGCCGGCATGACCGACCGGTTCGCGCTCGATGAACATGCGCGGCTGATCGACGACCGGGCCAAGACCTCGTGAGCCGCAAATCCTGATCGACCTTTTGGAATTGAGGTCTTAAAAGACCGCCTCATGGATTCCTTTCAACTCCTGAAATCACGTCTGACCGGCATTCTCGACGAACTCGCCGCGGCCGGCGCCCTGCCGCGCGGCTTGGACTACGGACGGGTCAATGTCGAGCCGCCGCGGGAAGCCGAGCACGGCGACGTCGCCACCAACGCGGCCATGGTTCTGGCCAAACCGGCGGAGATGAAGCCGCGCGACCTCGCGGAAGCCATTGCCGGAAAATTCACCGGATTTGACGATGTAACCGCGGCGGAAGTGGCGGGGCCCGGCTTCATCAACCTCAGGCTCGCGCCGGCCTTCTGGCAGGCGCGGATCGAGGACATCCTCGGTGCGGGCACGGCTTATGGGGACTCCCAACTCGGCGCCGGCCGAAAGGTCAACGTGGAATATGTCTCCGCCAATCCCACGGGTCCCCTGCATGTGGGCCACGGGCGGGGCGCGGTGGTGGGCGACGCCCTGGCCGCGCTGCTCGCCAAGGCCGGTTTCGCCGTGACCAAGGAATATTACGTCAACGATGCCGGCGCCCAGGTCGAGGCGTTGGCGCGTTCTCTTCATTTCCGCTATTGGGAAGCGCTCGGTTTGCAAGTGGGCGAAATGCCCGAAGGCATGTACCCCGGCGAATACCTGATCCCAGTGGCCGAGGAACTGGCCGAAAAAGACCGTTCCAATTGGCCGGCCGCCCCAGCTAAAAAAAGAGTGCCGGGCGAGAGCTTCCTGCTCGAACAGTTCCGGGAAATCGCCGTCGACGCGATGATGAAAACGATCCGCGAGGACTTGGCGGCGCTGGGCATCACGTTCGATCGATTTTCATCAGAGCGCGCGCTCGTCGAGGCGGGCGGCGTCGACAGGGTGCTTGCCGATCTCGAAAACCGGAATCTGGTCTATACGGGCACCTTGGATCCGCCCAAGGGCAAGGAGCCCGATGATTGGGAGCCGAGGCCCCAGCTTCTGTTCCGGGCTTCCGATTTCGGTGACGATGTCGACCGGCCGCTCAAGAAGTCGGATGGGTCGTGGACCTACTTCGCCACCGACATGGCTTATCACTTCGACAAGCACGCCCGCGGCTACCGGGACATGATCGACATTTGGGGCGCCGACCACGGCGGCTACGTGAAGCGCATGCAGGCCGCCGTCAAGGCGCTCACCGCGGGCGGCGGCAACCTCGACGTGAAGCTTTGCCAGATGGTCAATCTGATGGATGGCGGCGAGCCGGTGAAGATGTCGAAGCGCGCCGGAACGTTCGTTACCCTCCGCGAAGTCATCGACGAGGTCGGCAAGGACGTGGTTCGCTTCATCATGCTGACCCGCAAAAACGATGCCGGGCTCGACTTCGACCTCAAGAAGGTGCTGGAGCAGAGCCGCGACAATCCCGTGTTCTATGTCCAGTACTCCCATGCCCGCTGTCATTCCGTGCTGCGCCACGCCGCCGAGATGTTCCCGGACGAGGATTTCTCGCCGGCCGCCCTGATGGGCGCGAATTTGGGTCTCCTCACCGACGAGGCCGAGCTCGACCTGATCAAATCCATGGCCGGGTGGCCGCGGGTGGTGGAGGGCGCCGCCGAGGCCCATGAACCCCACCGGATCGCCTATTACCTTCTGGACGTGTCCGGGCTGTTTCATGCCCTTTGGACCAAGGGAACCCGCGAAGACGCAAGTTTACGGTTTCTCAACGAACAGGACTTAGGGTTGACCCGAGCACGTTTGGCGTTGGTGCAGGGCCTTGCGTTCGTCATCGCCTCCGGTCTTGAGGTGATGGGCGTGACGCCCGTTGAGGAGATGCGCTGATGATCTCAGATGACCAGAGCCGGGAACCACGTGAAGAGCCGGTCCTAGGGCCGCGCATGGACCCTGTTTCCGAGCCGGAAGCCGGTCCGGAGGATCGTTCCGATACCCTGGCGTTCGAGCCCGTCCAGCGGCGCCGTCCCAACCGGCGCATCGGACGGACCCTTATCATATTGGTGCTGCTCGTCGGGGTGGGCGCCGGCGCCTGGGCCCGATGGGGCGGCCAGCTGCGCCCGGCGACGGGGGATGAAATTCCGGTGGTGCGCGCCGATGCCGCGCCGGTCAAGGTCAAGCCCGACCGGCCGGGCGGCCTGGATATTCCGAATCGGGACAAGCTGGTCTATGACCGGCTGGAATCACTGCCGCCGCCGCCGCGGGCCGAGAACCTGCTGCCCCGGCCCGAGGCCCCGCTGCTGCCGTCCAGCGCGCCCGCCGGCCGGCCGGCTGCCGCGGCGCCTGCGAAAACCGCCGAAGCGAAGACGCCGGAGCCGCCAAAACCGCCAAAACTGCGTGCCGCCGATAACGTCCCGAAGATCGAGCGTCCAATACCGGTCAAGGTTGCCGTGGTGAAGAAGCCGCTACCGCCGCCCGCCCCGCCGGCCATAAAGATGGAACCCAAAGCGGTTGCCGCGAAACCGGTCAAGCTCGTGGCGTCCGCGCCGAAAACCGCCGTGTCCGCCCCGCCGGCCATGAAGACGGAGCCCAAAGCGGTTGCCGCAAAACCGGCCAAGCCCGCGGCGTCCGCGCCGAAATCCGTCCTGCTCGTCCCGCCGGCCGTAAAGACGAAGACCAAAGCGGTTGCCGCGAAACCGGCCAAGCCCGTGGCCTCCGCGCCGAAGTCCGCCGCGCCCGCCGCAAGGCCGGCCGGCAGCGGATACCGGGTCCAGTTGGCCGCCGTCCGCTCCGACCGGGATGCGCGGCGGGAATGGACCCGGTTGAGAACCCGTCATTCCGGTCTGTTGGGCCGGCTGCGGCACTCCGTCGTCCGGGCCGATCTGGGCGACAAGGGTATCTACTACCGGCTTCGCGCCGGGCCCCTGGAGAACAAGGCGGCCGCAAGGAGCCTCTGCGGCGAACTCACCAAGATCAAAGTCGGCTGCCTGGTCGTTCGGCCGGGCAGATAGGCGGTGAGCCAGGCGCCGCCCCGGGCGGTCATTCTGGGGTGCGCCGGGCCGGAAATCTCGGAACAAGAAAAGCGGTTCTTCGCCGGGGCCGATCCCCTCGGGTTCATTCTGTTTGCCCGCAATTGCCGGACGCCCGGCCAGGTGCGGACGCTGGCCGCCGATTTGCGCGCGAGCGTCGAACGGGATGATGCCCCGGTCCTCATCGACCAGGAAGGCGGACGGGTTGCCCGTCTTGGTCCGCCCCACTGGCGGACGCCGCCCGCGGGGCGCAAATTCGGTGAACAATATGACCGCAATGCGGCCACGGCGGTCGAGGCCGCGCGCGTCAACTCGCGGTTGATCGCCGCCGAACTCGCCGATCTCGGCATCGATGTGGACTGCCTGCCGGTGCTGGATGTGCCCCGGCCCGGCGCCGACCCGATCATCGGGGACCGGGCATATCACACCGACCCGGACATCGTCGCGGCCCTCGGACGCGCCGCCGCCGAGGGCCTGCTGGCGGGCGGCGTGCTGCCGGTGATCAAGCACATTCCCGGCCACGGGCGCGCAAACGTCGACAGCCACGAGGCGCTGCCGGTGGTGGACACCCCCTTGGGCGAACTGGACGAAACCGATTTCGAGCCCTTCCGGGCGCTCGCCGGCATGCCGTGGGCGATGACGGCGCATGTGGTCTATTCGGAAATCGATGGGGATGCGCCGGCGACCCTGTCCCGCCATGTTCTCACCGAGATCGTTCGGCAACGGATCGGGTTCGAAGGCCTGCTGGTCTCCGACGATCTTTCCATGAAGGCGCTTCGCGGTTCCATGACCGGCCGGGCCGCGGGCGCGCTGGCGGCAGGCTGCGATGTTGCGCTTCATTGCAATGGCGACATGGCCGAAATGGAGGCCGTGGCGGCCGGCTCGGAGCCGCTCACCGACACCGCGCTGGCCCGGTTGGACCGCGGCCGGGAAATGGCCGATTCGCCCGATTCGCCGGATTTTGCGGACTTGGGCGCGAAATTGGCCGCCCTGATGCCGGAGACCGCCGACTGATGGATATCGCCGGGATCGTCTACAGTGCATCCACCTGGGTCCTGCCCGTGCTGTTCGCCGTTACGCTCCATGAGGCGGCGCACGGCTGGGTGGCATGGAAGCTCGGTGACGATACGGCCTACAGGGCGGGCCGGGTGACCTTCAATCCGATCAAGCACATCGATCTATTCGGCACCATTCTGCTGCCCGCCATGCTTCTGCTGGCCTCCGGCGGCCGCATGATGTTCGGCGCCGCCAAGCCCGTACCCGTTAGTTTCTGGCGGTTACGCAACGTCAGGCGGGACACCATCCTGGTCGCCGCGGCCGGGCCCGGCACCAATTTGATCCTCGCCGTCGTCTCGATGGCGCTGCTGGCATTCATGCTGCCCGCCGGCGGACCCGTCGAGCAATGGGTCATCCGCACCCTGGGTTTGTCGGTCTGGTTCAATATTCTGCTGGCCGTCTTCAACATGATCCCGCTGCCGCCCCTCGATGGCAGCCGGGTGGTGATGGCGCTGCTGCCCTATGCCGTGGCCGAACGCTACATGCGTTTGGAGCGCTGGGGATTCGCCATTATCATAGCCGCACTCTTCGTGCTTCCCTGGCTGGGCGGCATGGCGGGGATGGATCTCAACATTTTCTGGTGGCTGATCGGCAATCCGTCCGAGGCCATCATGAGATTCCTTGGCGGCTTGTTTGGACTGAACCTGAGGACATGAACGAAACCATCGAAGAATTCGAGGGGCGTCCCGAGGAAATCCGGGCGGCGGTCGAGGGCGACCTGGTGGTCGACGTCGGCGGCTTCGAGGGACCCATCGATGTCCTGCTGGTGCTCGCCCGCGAGCAGAAGGTCGACCTCACCCAGATATCCATTCTCGAACTCGCGGACCAATATTTGGCCTGGGTCTCCGAGGTGCGGCGCACCAACATCGAACTGGCCGCCGATTATCTGGTGATGGCGGCCTGGCTCGCCTACCTGAAATCCCGGTTGCTGCTCCCCGGTCTCGGCGAGGAAGAAGAGCCGACCGGTGAGGAACTTGCCGCCGCGCTTGCCTACCAGCTCCGGCGGCTGGAGGCCATGCAGGACGCAGGCGCGCGCCTGATGGCGCGGAACCGGCTGGGCGAGGATTTCTTCAAGCGCGGCGCACCGGAGAAGTTCGCCTATGTGAACAAGGCCGAGCCCGACGCGAACCTCTACGATCTCTTGAAGGCCTACGGCGACCAGCAGCGCCGCGCCGAAGCCGCGACCCTCCGTATCCAGCCGAGCCAGCTGTTCTCGCCCGACGAGGCGTTGAAGCGGATGGTCGGCATGATGGGCGAAATTCCCGACTGGGCGAACCTGATCACCTTCCTGCCGGGAAACCTGGCCGACGAGGTGATCCGCAGGTCGGCGCTGGCGTCCACCTTCGCCGCCGCGTTGCAGCTTGCCAAGGAGGGCAAGCTGGATATCCGCCAGGGCCAGACCTACGGCCCGATTTTCGTCCGGGCCACCGACAACATGACGGAGATCAGTTAAGTGTCCGAGGAACAACAGGTCGATCCGCAACATCTGAGACTTCTGGAGGCGCTGATTTTCGCTTCCGCCGATCCGGTGCCCGAAAAGGCGATGGCCGACCGGCTGCCCGACGATGCCGATATCCCGGCCCTGGTATCGGCGTTGCGGGCTCTCTATGAGGGGCGGGGGGTGGAACTCAGGAAAGTGGGCGCCGCCTGGGCGTTCCGCACCGCCGAGGATCTGGGGCCGATGCTCAACGTGGAGCGGACCGTATCGCGCAAACTCTCCCGCGCGGCCATGGAGACCATGGCCATCGTCGCCTATCACCAGCCGGTAACCCGGGCCGAGATCGAGGAAATCCGCGGCGTCTCCCTGAGCAAGGGGACCATCGACAATCTTTTCGAGGCGGGCTGGATCAAGCCCAAGGGGCGGCGGCGTACGCCGGGCCGCCCGGTGACCTGGGGCACGACCGAAGGCTTTTTGGATCAGTTCGGCCTGGAACACCTGGACGACCTGCCGGGCCTCGAGGAACTGAAGGCCGCCGGGCTGCTCGACAAGCGGGCGGCGATCGCCTCCATTGAAGGCGCCGGCAAGACCGGCCAGGAGGACGCCGAAGACGGCGATGTCTTCGATGACGGCGAGCCGCTGATGGCCGAGCCCCTCGATCCCGATGACGGCGCGGGAGACGATGGGGAGCCCTTGGGCGCCTGAGACCCGGTCAAGTTCACCTGCGCCGGTGAGCCGGCAAAGTGGCGGGTCATCCACGCCTTGGGGGGAGACGGTACACGTGGATGGCCGGGTCTGGGCGCGGCCATGCCGCGTGGAGATACGGCACAAACCAAACCGTCATGCCCGTGCTTGACACGGGCATCCACGAACCAAGGCGCCCCCTCCCTCTCCCTCCAGGGGAGAGGGGAAGGTTTCGAGTGACGCTACACGTCGCTGTCGTGCCCGGTCACGGCCGTTTTTTCGGCATTTTCCGGCTTTGATTGCGGGGGGAGGGGCCTTCTGCCATTATGCGCCGCAACATAGATTGCCAAGCGAGGAGACATATCGATGGTAATCGGTATCTGGCAAGTCGTCCTGATTTTGGTGATCGTCCTGATCATTTTCGGCGCCGGTAAGCTGCCGCGGGTGATGGGCGATGTCGCCAAGGGCGTTAAGAATTTCAAGGCCGGAATGCAGGACGAAGTGACCGACGCGGGTTCCGGCGCCAACAGGAACGCAACGGACGCGCCCGAGGCCCAGCCGGTCGAGGCGCAAGCCGCCGCCGTCGAGTCCTCCGAGAGCACGTCCGAGAAAAAGGAAGACGCGGCGAAGACCTGAGCAGCGGGACGATCCCGACCGGGATGGGGATCGCCGGCCCATTCGCCTGAACCCTTGGGTGAGCCATGTTCGATATCGGTTGGACCGAGATCGCTATTATCGCCGTGATCGCCATCATCGTGATCGGCCCCAAGGATTTGCCGCGCGTACTCCGCACCCTCGGCGAGTATGTGGGCAAGGCGAAGGCGATGACCGCCGAGTTCCGCCGCCATGTGGACGACATGATCCGCGAGACCGAGCTCGACGAGGTCAAGAAGCAGATCGACGCCGCGTCCAACCCCGACATCGAGGGCTACTTGGAAAACACCATCGACCCCAAGGGTGAGATCAAACAGACCCTCGAGGACGACTTCCGGGACATCAACGCCGACTGGGATCGGGACGACGAGGCCCGCGAGAAGGCGGAGGCCGCCATGGAAGAGGAAGCGGCCTCGGCCGTGGACGACTTCGGGCCGGTCACCGGTCCCGATGCCGAGCCCAACGAGCAGCCCGAATCCGAGCCCGAGAAGAGAGAGGCGGGCTGATGGCGCGGACCGTCGCTTCCAGCCGCATGCCCCTGATGGACCACATCGTGGAGCTCCGCAACCGGCTGATGTATTCGGTGGCGGCCCTGTTCGTGATCTTCCTGGCGACCTACTTCTTCGCCGAGGACATTTACGGATTTCTCGTGCAGCCCCTGGCCGACATCCTGGCGGACCAGGAGGGCGGCAACCGGCGGCTGATCTATACCGCGCTTCACGAGGCGTTCTTCACCTACATCAAGGTGGCGTTTTTCGCCGCCCTGTTCATCGCCTTTCCGTTCATCGCCAATCAGTTCTGGCGGTTCGTGGCGCCGGGGCTCTACCGCGAAGAGAAGAAGGCGCTGCTGCCCTATCTCATCCTGTCGCCGATCCTGTTCTTCATCGGCGGCGCGCTGGTCTACTACTTCATTTTTCCCCTGGCGTGGAAATTCTTCATCTCCTTCGAGACCGCCGATATCGCGGGCGGCCTCGCCATCCAGCTCGAAGCCAAGGTCAACGAATACCTGTCGCTGGTCATGCGGCTGATCTTCGCCTTCGGGATTTCCTTCCAGCTGCCCATCCTGCTGACCCTCCTGGCCCATGCGGGGCTGGCCACGTCACGCGGCCTCGCGGCGAAGCGCAAATACGCGCTGGTGATGGTGTTCATCGCCGCCGCCATCCTGACGCCGCCCGACCTGATCAGCCAGATCGGCCTCGCCATTCCGATCATCATCCTCTACGAGGCGTCCATCGTCTCCGTCCGCATGGTCGAGAAGTCCAAGGCGGCCAAGGCCAAACTGGCCGGCAGGGACGACGAGGACGAATTCCCGGAAGAGACGGACTTTAATCTGACTTAGCGCCGAAAAAGCCAGGGAACCGGCTTACCGCTCGGTCGCGGTCTTGAGACCCAGCAGAACTGCCGCGGCGATCATGAAGCCGCCGCCCGCCCGCTCGATCCACGTCCTGGCGCTTCCCTTGAACCGTCTGGCGATCCAGTCGGCGCTCAGTCCGTAGGCGCAGAGAAACAGTCCGTCGACGACGATATAGGTGGCAGACAGGATTAGGAACTGAGGCCAGAACGGATGTTCGGCGCTGAGGAACTGGGGAAACAAGGCGGCGAAGAAAACCACCGCCTTCGGATTGGCGGCCGATGTCATGAAGCCCTGCATCCACAGCACCCGGCGGCGCGAGGGGCTGCGGCCCGCGGCGCTCCGAGCCGCGCCTTTTTCGGCACCGAAGACCATCCGAATGCCGAGCCATAGCAGGTAGGCGACGCCCAGCCATTTGATAATGGTTAGTGCGTGGGCCGACGCCACGATGATCGCCGCGAGTCCAAGGCTCGCTGCCAGCATTTGCAACGCGTTGGCGTTCAAATCACCGATGGCCGTGAAGACGGACCGGCTGAACCCATTGACCATGGAATTCGACAGCATCAGCAAATGGCTCGGCCCCGGCGTGCTCAACAGTGCGAGCACAGTCACCACGTAAATTGTCCAAGTCTCCAGGTTCATCGTGCGCCCCCGTACTATCGGGGCCACTATACCGCACGGCGTTTCCTGTGCAGCCCGTTGTTGATGAGTGGTCTAAAGTCACCCCCTTAACCTCACCTAAACCCTTTTCCGGCATCAGATTCCATTGAGATTCGGCCCGGGGCGCGCACGCGGGCGTGTTGCCCGGGGCTTTTGGCGCGCCTATAAACCCGGCGGGTTTTCCGGCGACTCGGAAGGTCCGCCCATCCTTGGTTCACCGGGCGCCGGCCCGGATGGGGAAAGACGATGCACGATATCAGATGGATCAGGGACGATCCCGAGGCCTTCGACGCCGCCATGGCGCGGCGCGGCGTCGAGCCCCTGTCCGCCCGGGTGATCGAGATGGACGCCGAGCGCCGCGAGGCCCAGACCGAGGCCCAGGAGCTGCAAACCCGGCGCAACGAGCTCTCCAAACGAATCGGCCAATTAAAGTCCGTGGCGAAGTCGAAGGGCGAGGACGTGCCACAGGAATTACAGGCCCTGATGGACGAGGTCGCCGCCGGCAAGGATGCCCAAGCCCGGGCCGAGGCCGCCGCCAAGGAGGCGGGCGACCGGGTGGACGAGCTGCTGTCGGGCATCCCCAATGCCCTGGACGCGGACGTGCCCGACGGCGCCGACGAGGACGACAACCGGGAACTCCGCACCTGGGGCGAGCCCCGTGAATTCGACTTCGAGGCGCGCGAGCACGACGATCTCGGCGAGGCGCTGGGGCTGATGGATTTCGAGCGGGCGGCAAGGATGTCCGGCGCCCGGTTCGTGATCCTGACCGGCGCGCTGGCACGGCTCGAGCGGGCCATCGGCGACTTCATGCTCGACATCCAGACCCACGAATTCGGCTACACCGAGGTCTCGCCGCCGCTTCTGGTCCGTGATGGCGCCCTCTACGGCACTGGGCAACTTCCCAAGTTCGGCGATGACCTGTTCAAGACCGATGAGGGGCGCTGGATGATCCCCACCGCCGAGGTGCCGCTCACCAACATGGCGGCCGGCGAAATCCTCGACGAGGCCGACCTGCCGCTGCGCTACACGGCGCGGACGGCCTGCTTCCGGTCCGAAGCCGGCGCATCGGGCAAGGACACCAAGGGGATGATCCGCCAGCACCAGTTCACCAAGGTGGAGCTGGTGAGCATCGTCCACCCGGACAGGTCGGCGGAAGAGCACGAGCGCATGACCGAATGCGCCGAGGCCATCCTCCGGCGGCTGGAGCTTCCCTACCGGACCATGGTGCTGTGCTCCGGCGATACCGGCTTTTCGGCCCGCAAGACCTATGACATCGAGGTCTGGCTGCCGGGGCAGGGGCGCTACCGGGAAATCTCGTCCTGCTCTAACTGCGGCGATTTCCAGGCCAGGCGGATGAAGGCCCGCTACCGGCCCGGCGAGGGTAAAGGCACGCGGTTCGTCCACACCCTCAACGGCTCCGGGCTTGCCGTCGGGCGGACCCTGATCGCGGTGATGGAAAACGGCCAGCAGGAGGACGGCTCCATCGTCCTGCCGCCGTCCCTGCAACCCTACATGAACGGCCGGGAGGTCCTGACGCCCGATGCTTAAGGCGCCCCTCGATCTCAAGAAGGCCCGGGTGCTGATCTCCAACGACGACGGCATCGGCGCCGAGGGATTGAAGCGCCTCGTTTCCAT
>CAZUGT010000331.1:0-2807 GCA_964620095.1 uncultured Rhodospirillaceae bacterium
ACCCATCCCTCCCTGCGGGTGCGGCTGGTCGGTCCTCCGGACCCGGAAAACCCCGCAAGCATCGACACGGAGACGCTGGAAGCCCTTGCCCGGGAGGGGATCATCGAGTGGTGTCCGGGCACCGACGACGTGCCCAGCGTGTGGGCGCGCAGTCATGTGGCCGTGCTTCCTTCCTACCGGGAAGGTCTCCCGAAGGCGTTGCTCGAAGCTGCCGCCTGCGGCCGGCCCATGGTGTCCACCGATGTCCCGGGCTGCCGCGACGTGGTGCGCCACGAGCGCACCGGTCTTCTGGTCCCGCCGCGCGATGCGTCCGCCCTGGCCAGCGCCATCGCCCGCCTGGCGGACGATCCCGAACTGCGCGCGCGTCTCGGCCGCGGGGCGCGTGAGCATGTCCGGGACTTCGCCGAGGCCCGTATCGTCGGTCAGACCCTGGAACTCTATTCCCAGCTCGTCGATGACGACCGGTGATATCGCGACACGCGCGGGGACCGGCCGGCGGATCAGACTGTCAGGTGAAGGGGTGATGGGATGAAAGCGGTAGTGATCAGCCTTGCGCACGCTCAAGAGCGTCGGCGCCGCATCGCGCAGCGGTTTTCCGAGGTCGAACTTCCGTTCGAGTTCATGGACGCGGTCGACGCGGAAGAAATGACCGAGGCGGACATGGCGCAGGTGGACACGCGATATCGCCGCCGCTGGGGTCTCCGGCCTGTAGCATCGTCCGAGCTTGCGTGCTGGCGCTCGCACGTCTCTGCGATCACCCGGGCGAGCGCCGGGCCGGACCCGATGACCGCCATCTTCGAAGACGACGCCATCCCTCTGCCCGAGCTGCCGGCTGTGCTGGATGCGCTGGAGCACTCGGCCGTTCCCTTCGATCTGGTCAGTCTCGCCCGCCGGAGCCGAAAGCCGCTGGTCGCCGCGGAGCCCCTCGCTGCGGGCCGATCCATGGGACGGGTCCGCTACAGCGAGTATTGCGCCGCCGGTTACGTGATCACGAGAGAGGCGGCGGCTTATCTCGCGGGCCGCATGAAACGGATGCGCCTGCCCGTCGACATGGAACTGCTGTTCTTCTGGGTCCACCGGCTCGATCTTTTCTTCCTCGACGCGCCGGTGGTCGAACACGACGAAAAACCCCCCTCGCAGATCGCCACCGACCGGACGGTCGCGGTAACGGGGTGGAGGCCTCCCCGCCACCGCCGGCTCGCCTATCTCCTGCATATGGCCGCGAGCAAGCGGATCGGGTTTCGCAATCTCGTCAGCGGGAAAATCCGCTGATACCGGTCATAAAGACCTTATTCCAGGCAATTCGGAGTCGAAATGGATTGATGTCATGACCGGAGGCGTTCCCGGCAAGTCGTGATCCGAGGCGGCCTGGCCGGCGCCGGCGCGACAATTGGCTGGCGTCTGTCGCGGCTGGCCCGCTAACATCCCGCGCGTCGTCCCTGCCATGAGCGGCCGCGAACCCCGCATGAACCAGACCGCCGCCCAACTGCTGGAGAAGATCGAAGACCGCAGCGCGCGGGTCGGCGTCGTCGGCATGGGCTACGTCGGCCTGCCGCTGGCGCTCCTGTTCGCAAAGGCGGGCTTCGACGTGGTGGGGCTCGACATCGACCAGGCCAAGGCGGACGCGCTCAACCGGGGGGAAAGCTACATCTCCCATATTCCGTCCGACGAGATCGCCCGGCTGTTCGCCGGCGGGACCGCACGGGCGGCGACGGATTTTTCCGAGGCAGCCGGGCTGGATGCGATCCTGATCTGCGTGCCGACCCCTCTCGGCGGCGACCGGGAGCCGGACCTCGGCTTCGTGCGTTCGACGGTCGGCTCCCTCTTGCCTCACCTCGGCGGCGGACAACTGCTGGTGCTCGAATCGACGACCTATCCCGGAACCAGCCGCGAGGTGGTCAGGCCGTGTCTCGAACAAGGCGGATTGGCCGTCGGAAAGAACGTGTTCCTCGCCTACTCGCCCGAACGGGAGGATCCCGGCAATCCGGAGTTCGGCACGGCGAATATTCCGAAAGTCATCGGAGCGGACGACGGCGAGGCGATGCGGCTTGCGAGCGCCCTTTACGGCTCGATCGTGCCTTCGATAATTCCGGTGTCGTCGATGGATGTCGCCGAGGCCGTCAAATTGACCGAGAACATCTTCCGGTCGGTCAATATCGCCCTGGTGAACGAGCTCAAGACCGTCTACGGGGCGATGGGAATCGACATCTGGGAGGTCATCGAGGCGGCGAAAACCAAACCCTTCGGCTACATGCCGTTCTATCCCGGGCCCGGCCTGGGGGGCCACTGCATTCCCATCGACCCGTTTTATCTCAGCTGGCGCGCAAGGCAGTTCGGCGAGGAAACCCGGTTCGTGGAACTCGCGGGCGAGATCAACACGGCCATGCCGGCGAAAGTGGCGGAAAGGCTGCGACAGGCCCTGGCCGACCGGTCCGGCAAGCCGCTCGGCGAAAGCCGCATACTGATCGTCGGCATGGCGTACAAGAAGAACGTCGACGATATCAGAGAGAGCCCGGGGCTCGCGCTGATGGAGCTGTTGCTTGGTTCGGGGGCGGCGGTCGATTACTTCGATCCGTATGTCGCCGAGATTCCACGGACGCGGGAGCACCCGGACCTCGCCGGCATCAGGTCCGTGGATTGGACCGCCGGACGACTTTCAAATTACGACGCCGCAATCATCTGCACGGATCATGACGGCGTTCCGTACGGCGAGCTGGCGGCGTCGGGCACGCTGATCGTCGACACCCGGAACGCGACGCGCGGCCTGGACGCACCAGCGGCAAATATCGTGAAAGCCTGAAGGGCGC
>CAZUGT010000332.1:0-17152 GCA_964620095.1 uncultured Rhodospirillaceae bacterium
CGCCAAGGGCGTGGTGTTCATCACCATCGAGGATGAAACGGGCGTGGCCAACATCATCGTCTGGCCTCACACCCTTGAGCGCTACCGCAAGACCGTGCTCGGCTCCTGCCTGATCGGCGTCGAGGGACGCCTGCAGCGGGAAGGCATCGTCACCCACATCGTCGCGCACAAGCTCCACGACCATGCCCACCGACTGAACGAACTGGTGACCGGCCCCCGTGATATCCCCGGGCCGCCGGATGAATTCAGGCGCCCGGTCCGCGGCGGCCGGCGGGACCCCCGCGAAGTATTGGGCAAAAGCCCAAGGGTTCTGCCCGGATCGAGGGATTTCCGCTAGACACACGGACGCGCGCGCGTACTCTCGGGCCATTCTCACAAAGTCATACTCACAAAGCCATCACGGCCAAATCATTGAAATTCGGGGGACAGCCGCCACGTGACCGGCACCGGGGATTCATCTGAGCCAAAGCGCGGGCTGACCGGACGGCCGGGCTTCGCCGCCTTCCGGCACACCGACTACACGTTCTATTTCATCTCCCGGGTGAGTTCGGTCTTCGGCGTCGATTTGATGAGCGCCACGTTGTTCTGGCAGCTCTGGCGAATCACCCAGGAAGAGCTGGTATACGCCGCCCTCGGCGTCGGGATGTTCCTGCCGTTTCTGATCCTGTTTCCCCTGTCGGGCTGGACGGCGGATCACTATCCGCGCACCAGAATCCTGCTGGGCACCGTCAGCCTCCAGGGGCTCTGCGCGGCCGGTTTCCTCTACCTGACCTGGATCGGCGCGCCGTTTCTCTGGTTCGTTCCGCCGATCGCGTTGCTGGGCGTCGCCCGGGCGTTTCAGCAACCGGCGCAACAGGCGATCGTCCCCGTCCTGGTGCCGGCGGAGCACCTGGCCAACGCAATCGCCTGGCAATCGACCGCCTTCCAGAGCGCCCGCGTTCTGGGCTGGGGCATATCGGGGACGATCATCGCCGTCGGCGAGGCATCCGGGGTCGACGAGCAGTTCGCCTATATGGTGGTCATCGCGGTCCTCGTGTTCTCGGCCTTCTTTACCTTTCTGATCAAGGCCAAGGCGCAGATCATGGCCAAGGATCCGCTGAATTTCTCGACCGTCGCCGCCGGGCTCCGGTTCGTGTTCTCGCGCAAGATCATCCTTGGCGCCATCGGTCTCGACCTGGTCGCCGTGCTGCTCGGAAGCGCCAAGGCCATGATGCCCATCTACGCGACCAAGGTCCTGCAAATCGAAACCGCTCTTTACGGGCTGCTTCAGGGATCGCTCGTCATGGGATCGTTGGTCTTCATGCTGGGCCTGACTCAATTTCCGATCAGGCGTCACGCGGGACGCAAGCTGTTCCTCGCGGTGGGCGCCTTCGGTCTGTTCACCATCGTCTTCGGCCTGTCGACCGTGTTCTGGGTTTCATTGGTGGCGCTGTTCTTTGTCGGCGCAGGCGACAGCATCTCCATCTTCATTCGCAACAATCTGGTGCAGATTATCACCCCGGATGAAATGCGGGGCAGGGTGAATGCTGTCAACTCGGTCTTCATCGGCGCGTCCAACGAACTGGGCGATGCGGAATCGGGCGCCGTCGCGCACCTCTTCGGGCCCGTGGCCGCCGTGGTCATCGGCGGCGTCGGCACCATTGTCGTGACCATCGCCTTCGCCAGGAAGATCCCGGACCTGTGGAATGTGGACAGCCTCGACCCGGACGATCTGGTGCGCAAATACCGGGACGTGGAACCGGCGGCGAAACCCGCCGCCTAGATCGGCTCTAGGCAGGAGGTAGAATGAAATTCAAGCGACTGGGCCGGACCGGCGCCGAAGTGCCGGTCATCATATTCGGCTGCGGCAACGTCGGCGGACTGATGATCCATACGGACGATGACACCATGCACGGCGCGATCGCCCGGGCGCTGGAAGCCGGCATCAACTGGTTCGACACCGCCGAGAGCTATGGACAGGGAAAGTCCGAGGAGAACCTGGGCCGGCTGCTCGAGGATTTCCCTTTCCGACCGCGCATCTCGACCAAGATCCGCCTCCGACCCGAAGATCTCGGCGACATCCCCGGCGAAATCGAGCGCCACGCGGAGGCCAGCCTCAAGCGGCTCCGCCGGGACAGGGTCGAGTTGCTGCAGTTCCATAACGGCATCGAGGCCGAGGCGTCGGAACGGTCCCTCACCTGGGACCAGGTGGCGGGCCGTGGCGGCGCCATCGAAGCTCTCGAGAAGCTTCGGGATCAGGGGCTGACGAAATGGATCGGCTTCACCGCCCTCGGCGACGGCGGGCTTTGCCGGGACCTGATCCGGACGGGCCGCGTGGATACGGCGCAGGTCTACTACAACATGCTGAACCCGTCGGCCGGCGCGGCATCCGGAAACATGCCCACCGGCCAGCCCTTCTACGGCCTCTTGGATGCCTGCGCGGAGATGGACGTGGGCGTCATCGCCATCCGCACCCTGGCCGCCGGGGTGCTCGCCACCAGGGATCGTCACGGCCGCGAGAGCATGATCACCGAGGACACGGATCTCGCAAGCGAAGAAAGCCGCGCCGAGGCAATGATGACGCCCCTCGGCAATAAGTACGGCACATGGGCGCAGACCGCGCTCCGGTTCGCCCTATCGGAAAACAGGATTTCCTGCGTCGATTTCGCGCCGGGCGAACTCTCGCACCTGGAAGAAGCCATCGCCGCGGTCGAGCTCGGCCCCATGGAGGGAAGCGACAGGCGGGACATCGAGACCCGCGCGCTCTCGGCATGAACGGAGGCCATGGTGTTTCCCGGGCGGAGCGCCCGGAGAGGTCCCCGGCCTGTGGGCTGGATGAGGGGGAAAAGGATTTCACCACAGAGACACAGAGTTCACCGAGGAAGAACGGTTAACTCCTGCTATCTCACTGTCTCACCGTCTCTGTGGTTCGAGAAGCCGTCATGCCCGTGCTCGACACGGGCATCCACGTTTCGGAGGGCGGTGCTATACGTGGATGGCCGGGCCACTTTGCCGGCTGGCCCGGCCATGACGAGCTTCATTTGGCGCTGGGTGAGGGACTGGCGGAGAGCGATCAATCGCACATATGGATAAGGGCGCATGGTCCACGGGCTCTGCCGCAGGGGTCTTCGCGCACAAAAAAAGCGCCAAAAAGCCCCGAATTGGAATTTAACCAGGCCATCAAATGTCCATAAATGCCTATAAATGCCTATTGCAGCCCACGCGATCGGGCCAGATTCGAAATTTTCGTTAGAAATATATTCCAAGTCCGGCCCGCGCCGTTCGAAGGCCGGTGGCGGGTGAGGGAGTGGTTGCGTTGCCGCATCGAGCCCCCTCGCTCCCTTGACCGGCTAGGCCAATCTGGTTTGGACATCCACCTCCGAGTGAAGCGTCCGGTGAACCGGGCACTTGCCGGCGATCTCCAGCAATTTTCGCCGCTGCTCGTCGGTCAGATCGCCCTCCAGGGTGATTTCCCGTTCGATCCGGTCGATCTTCCCTTCCCGGGTCTCGCAGTCCCCACAATCCTCGGCGTGGATCTTGTCGTGCCGCAGGGCGACCGACGCCCGGTCCAGCGGGATATTCTTCCGCGCGGCATACATCCGCATGGTCATGGTCGTGCAGGCGCCGAGGCCGGAGAGCAGCAGATCATAGGGTGTCGGCCCGGTATCCTCGCCGCCGGCCCGCGGCGGTTCGTCCGCCGTCAGGGTGTGACGCCCGCCGGCGGAAATGGATTGGCCGAACCTCCCGACGCCGTTTTCGGCGACGGCCACCTCTCCCTCCCTCGCATTCGGCGCCGCCTCGGCCGTTTCTTCGGTTTCACCCAGATACCTTGTGGCCCAGGCGGAGATCACTTCGGCCACATAAATCGCGTCCGAGCGCTCCGTCAGCAGATGATCCGCATCATCCAGGGTGACGAAACTCTTTGGGTGCCTGGCCGCCGAATAAATCGCGGCCGCATTGTCGATGCCGACCTGCCGGTCGAGGGGACCGTGAAAAACGACAAGCGCCTTCTTGAGATTGGCAATTCGCGCGGCCTGGTCCTGCGAGGCGATGTCGTCCAGGAACTGCCGTTTGATGACGAACGGCCGACCGCCGAGCGTCACCTCGGCTTCGCCCTTCTCCCGTATCTCGTCCACCGATGCCGAGAAGTTCTCCGATACATGCGCCACATCGAACGGCGCCCCGATGGTGGCCACCGCTTTCGCCTCCGGAACCGCCTCGGCCGCCGCGAGAACGGCGGCGCCGCCCAGGCTGTGTCCAATGAGAATTTTCGGCGCCTCGCGGTTCTGACGCAGGAAATCCGCGGCCGCCTTCAGATCGGCGACATTGGACGAGAAGTTCGTGTTGGCGAACTCGCCGTCGGAGTGGCCAAGGCCCGTAAAGTCGAAACGGAAAACGGCGATGCCGCGCGCGGCGAGGCCGGCACTGACCCTGGCGGCGGCAAATATGTCCTTGGAGCATGTGAAACAATGCGCGAAGAGCGCGTAGGCGCGGGGCTTGCCGGCCGGCAGGTCGAGGCGCGCGGCCAGTTCGGCGCCCGACGCTCCGGCAAAAGTGACTTTTTCCGATCGGGCCATTCTGATCTCCCTTCGCTCGCCGAGGTGCGGCAACACGTCCTGCGGCAGTTTCGCCGCGGGCTTGCCGTGGATCAACCAATCGATGACCGGTTCGGCGGCGCGCCCGGCATAATCTTCACTTGCGTCCATTTCCCATAGCCCCTACCCAGATGGCGGCGCCCGCCGCGCTATTCGAGACATCCCCATGAGTAAAGAGCGTGAGGAAGAGGATGAGTAACGAAGACGTCACCGTCAGTTCCAAGGAGCGCACCTACAGCGGATACGTGAAGGTGGATACCTACCGCCTGCGCCACAAGATCTCCGATGACGAATGGAGCGGCGAAATGGAGCGCCAAGTGGCCGAGCGGGGACACGCGGTCGCCGTTCTGCCGTATGACCCGATCCGCAAGGAGCTCGTCCTGATCGAACAGTTCCGCATCGGCGCCTTCGCCTCGCCGGGATTCCGGCCCTATCAGATCGAATGCGTCGCCGGGATAATCGAAGAGGGTCAAACGGCCGAAGAGGCCGCCTATCGGGAAACGCTGGAGGAGACGGGGCTCGAGGCCGAGGCGCTGCTTCCCATGGTTTCCTATCTCAGCAGTCCGGGGGTCATCTCCGAAGCGCTGACCATGTTCCTCGGAAAAGTCGATGCGACGGACGCCGGCGGCATCTTCGGGGTCGACCACGAGGACGAGCATATCCGTGTATTCCCGGTGCCGCTGGAGGACGCATTCGAACTGCTGGAGACCGGCGCCATCGAGAACGGCATGACCGTCATCGCGCTGCAATGGCTCAAGCTCAACCGGCACGAAATTCCGCCCGAATGGGCGGAGGCCCGAGAGCAGCCGGACAGTGATTCTCCCCCGGCGGCGGGCGCTTGATCGCCCCCCTCCACGGGTCTAGTCTGCGGCCAAACCAACCTCGCATGAAAAATTTCCTTAAATCGGCGGTGGCACATGGACGTTCGTGACGGTCTTCTCGAAACCATTGGAAATACGCCTTTAATCAAGCTTCGAGAAGTCTCCGAGGCGACGGGCTGCGAAATCTACGGCAAAGCCGAGTTCATGAACCCGGGCGGGTCGGTGAAGGATCGCGCCGCGCTCTACATCGTGCGTGATGCGGAGAAAAAGGGCCAGCTCAAGCCGGGCGGGATCATCGTCGAGGGCACCGCCGGCAACACCGGCATCGGCCTCGCCCTGGTCGGCGATGCGAGCAACTACCGGACCATCATCGTCATTCCCGAAACCCAAACCCAGGAAAAGAAAGACATGCTCCGGCTGGCGGGGGCGGACCTCAGGGAAGTTCCGGCCGTTCCCTACGCGGACCCCGGAAACTACGTCCATGTCTCGGAGCGCATCGCCAAGGAGATGGCAGAAACCCACCCCCATGGCGCCATCTGGGCCAACCAGTTCGACAACACGGCCAATCGCGATGCCCACTATCTCGGCACCGGCCCCGAAATCTGGGAGCAGCTCGACGGCAATATCGACGGCTTTACCTGCTCCGTGGGTACCGGCGGCACGCTCGCGGGCGTCGGCATGGCGCTGAAGGAGCGGAAAAAAGACATAAGGATCGCCATTTCCGATCCCCTGGGCTCGGCCCTCTACGGCTACTACGCCAATGGCGAGCTGAAGGCGGAGGGCGAATCCATTACCGAAGGAATCGGCCAGGGCCGCATCACCGCCAACCTGGAAGACGCGCCCATCGAGGAGGCCTATCAGATCACCGATGAGGAAGCGCTGCCCTATATTTTCGATCTGCTGAAATATGAAGGCCTGTGCATGGGCACCTCGACGGGCATCAACATCGCCGGCGCGGTCCGGCTCGCCAACCAAATGGGTCCCGGCCATACCATCGTCACCATTCTTTGCGATTACGGCACCCGGTATCAGAGCAAGCTGTTCAATGTGGACTTCCTGAAGTCCAGGGGCCTGCCCTGCCCCGACTGGCTGACCTGACGGCGATACTCCATGAGCTACGTCAATCCCGATGCCCTGGTCAGCACCGAGTGGCTGGCCGACCATCTCGGCGATCCCCAAATCGCGATCATCGATGCGAGCTGGCATTTGCCCGCGGCCGAGCGAAATGGCCGGGAGGAGTACGAAGCCTCCCATATCCCGGGCGCGGTTTTCTTCGATGTGGACGCCATCGCGGATACCGGGTCGGGGCTGCCCCACACCATTCCCTCACCGGAATATTTCGCCGAACAGGCGGGCGCCTTGGGCATCGACAATTCCAAGCGCGTAATCGCCTACGATTCCAACGGCGGTTTCATGGCCGCCATGAGGGCCTGGTGGATGTTCCGCCTCTACGGTCACGACCGGGCCGCCGTCCTGGACGGCGGTCTCCCGAAGTGGCTTGCCGAAGACCGGCCGATGACCGATACGGCGACGGCGGTTGCCCCCGCGAACTTCAAGGCCCGGTTCCGCGCCCACATGGTGCGGACGCTGGATCAAATCGTGGCCAACGTCGAGGATGCCGAAGCCCAGGTCGTCGATGTCCGGGCGCCGGGCCGGTTCGACGGCACCGAACCCGAACCCCGACCCGGCATGCGCTCCGGCCATATTCCCGGCGCCGTCAATCTTCCCTTCGCCGCGTTCCTAGACAAGGAGCGCCACTTCGTCATGCGTTCGGCCGATGAAATCGGGGCGGTACTCGGCGGAACCGCCGGTACGGAAAATCCCATCGTCGCCAGCTGCGGATCCGGCGTCACCGCCTGTGTGGCGGCACTCGCCCTGCATCTGGTCGGCCGCGACGATGTCGCCGTCTATGACGGCTCGTGGAGCGAATGGGGCGGCCGCGACGATACGCCGGTCGAAACATGACCGAGTTGAGACATGACCGATAAGACCAGGAAGTACGGCCCCAATACCACCATCGTGCACGCGGGCAGCGATCCGCAAAACCAGCGAGGCGCGGTCAACCCGCCCGTATATCACGTCTCGACGGTGGCCCATCCGACCATGGACGCCATGCGGGAGGCGCGCCTCGGTTCGGACCGGAATTTCGTCTATGGACGGCACGGCACGCCGACTTCGATGGCCTTTGAAGAGGCGGCCGCCGCCATCGAGGGCGGCGAACGGGCCAAGGCCGTCTCGTCGGGCCTGCAGGCCGTCGTCGCCGCGACGCTGGCCTTTGTCGAGGGCGGCGACCATATCCTGATGCTGGACAGCGTCTATGCGCCGTCGCGCCGCATGACCGAGGGTATCCTCGCCAAGATGGGGGTCGAGACGACCTTTTACGATCCCCTGATCGGGGCCGGGATCGCAGAGCTCATGCGGCCCAACACAAAGGTGGTCTTCACCGAGTCCCCCGCCTCTCATACGTTCGAGGTCCAGGACATCCCGGCGATCGTCGACGCGGCGCACAAAGGCGGCGCCGTGGTGATTATCGACAACACCTGGTCGGCGGGTCACTACTTCAAGCCGCTGGCGCACGGGGTCGACGTTTCCGTACAGGCCGCGACCAAGTATTGGGTAGGTCATTCCGATGCGATGCTCGGCTGCATCGTCACCTCGGAAAAACACTTCCCTAAAATCCGCGCCTCCGTCGCCGCCTTGGGATGCAGCGCCGCACCGGATGACTGCTATCTCGGTCTCCGCGGCATCCGGACGCTATCGGTTCGCCTCGAACGCCATGAGCAAAATGGCCTGAAGCTCGCGGAATGGTTCGCCGGTCAGCCGGAGGTCGACCGCGTCCTCCATCCGGCCTTCGACACGTGTCCCGGCCATGAATTCTGGAAGCGGGATTTCACCGGCGCGAGCGGCCTCTTCTCGGTCGTTCTCAATCCGGTCGGCCAAACGGCCGTCGATGCGATGGTCGATGGGCTCGAGCTTTATTCTCTCGGTGGCAGTTGGGGCGGATATGAGAGCCTCGTACTGCCGTCGTCCCTGGAAGGAAGCCGGACCGCGACCGAGTGGGACTTCTCGAAGCCCTGCGTCCGGTTCCATGCCGGGCTCGAGGATATCGACGATCTGATCGAAGATGCGCGCGCCGGCCTCAACCGTCTGAACGCCGCTGCCTGACCGTCACCAGTCCGGTCGTCAGGGCGAACAGCAATAATCCAAACGAGATAATCGAGGGCCCGCCCGGCGAATCGGCGGCAAACGACAGCCCCAGCCCGCCCGCAACCGACAACCAGCCGATGAGTACCGCGAATACGGCCATCCGTTCGGGTGTACGGCTGTAACGCCGCGCCGTCGCCGCCGGGATAATCAGCATGGCCGCGACCAGCAATATCCCGACCACCTTCATGGCCGTCGCCACCACCAGCGCCAGGCAGAGCAGAAAGACCAGGTTTACCCGGTCCACCGGTACGCCTTCCGCCCGGGCAAGATCCGGGTGAACCGTCGCTGACAGCAATGGCCGCCAGAGACAGGCGATGAGAGCCAGCACCAGAGCGCCACCGCCGTAGATCCAGGCAATATCCATCGCCGTAACGGCGAAAATATCGCCAAACAGGAACCCCATGAGATCGAAGCGCACCCGCTCCAGAAAGGCGACCGCGACGAGGCCCAGAGCCAACGTGCCGTGTGACAAAATACCCAAGACCGTATCCATGGCGAGACCGGTTTGGCGCTCGATTCCGAGCAGCAAAATCGCCGCGACCACCGCCACGGCCAGCACCCCGACGGTCAGGTCGATCCCCAACAACAGCCCGAGCGCGACACCGAGCAATGCCGAGTGAGCCAAGGTGTCTCCGAAAAAAGACATGCGGCGCCAAACGACGAAGGAGCCGAGGGGACCGGTGACCGCGGCCACGCCCGCTCCCGCAAGTACCGCGCGGACCAGGAAGTCATCCATGGTGATGATCGTGACCGTGTTCATGCACGATGCTGCCGTTAACGCCGTGGGCATGATCGTGATTGTGGTGATAAAGCGCCATGGTTTCGGCAACCGACTCGCCGAGCAGGGCGACGTAGCTCGGATCGCGGCTCACGGTGTCCGGCGTGCCGGCACAGCACAGATGGGTGTTGATGCATACCACCTGGTCGGTCGACGACATAACCAGATGCAAATCGTGGGAAACCATCAAAACGCCGCATCCCCGCCGATCCCGGATTTCACTGATCAGCCGGTAGAGCTCGGCCTGTCCGGTCAGGTCTACCGCTTGGGCCGGCTCATCGAGGACCAGGAGGTCGGGCTCTCTCAGCAGCGCCCGGGCGAGAAGCGTGCGTTGCCATTCGCCACCCGAAATGTCGTGCACCGGATTATCGATTATGTTTGCGATGCCCGTCTCCTCGAGGACCCGCGCGCGCGTGCCCGGCTTGAACCTGCCCGCGAGCCCCAGGAACCGCCTGACCGTCAACGGCATGTTGCGGTCGATGGTCAGCCGCTGCGGCATGTAACCGATCCGGGCGCCCGTACGCCGTCGGGACGTCCCGGCATTCGGCCGGATAAGGCCCAGTGCCGCCCGGATCAATGTCGTCTTGCCCGCGCCATTCGGCCCGATGAGCGTGACGATCTCACCGTCGGAAACGGATAAATCGATGCCGGTGACCAGAACCCGATTGCCGGCACGCACCTCAACCCCGGAGAGTTCGACGATGGGCTCGCCGGCCCCCGTAACCTGATCCATCAACTCAGGCTTCCTGGCAACCCGGGCACAGGCCCGCCGCCTCCACCGACTGCGAAGTCAAAAGAAAGCCCAAGCGTGAGGCAAACCGGCCGATGGTGTTCGCAACGCCTTTGTCTTCGATTTCCAACGCGTCGCCGCAGTCGTTGCAAATCAGGAAAATTCCCTTGTGGCTGTGCCCCGGATCGTTGCAGCCCACATAGGCATTGAGACTTTGAATGCGATGGACGAACCCCTGCTCCATCAGGAACTCCAACGTGCGATAGATAGTCGGCGGCGCGGCGGAGGAGTGTTCCCGTTTGAGTTTATCCAGCAGCCAGTACGCGCCGACCGGTTTCTGATTTTCCCAGACCAGCTCAAGCACCCGGCGGCGTAGCGGGGTCAGTCGAATGCCGCGCGACTCACAAATCCGGGCGGCGGCATCTATGGCACCGGCAATACACTGGCCGTGATCGCGGGTCCTTTGCCAGGCAACGGGAATGGTCTTGGAAACGGACATGGGACTTCCTGCGATGGGTTGTGCCAATTTTTGTTATATTATATCATAATAATAATCTAGTTATATTATAACAAATAGGTGTGGGCATGACCCGTTCTCTCAAATCAACCGTCGCAACGATGGCTATTGCCGCCGGTCTGGCATTCTCCATCGCGTCACAGGCGCGGGCCGAGCCGCGTGTCGTTGCCTCGATCCCCGCGGTCCATTCCCTGGTGGCCGGCGTGATGGAAGGGGTTGGAACCCCATCCCTTCTCGTTTCGGGGGGCGCCTCCCCGCACACATTCTCGCTGAAGCCCTCCCAGGCCCGCGAACTTCAAAAAGCCAATGCCATCTTCTGGATCGGCGACGACCTGGAGAGCTTTCTCGAGAAGCCGCTGAAGGCCCTCGGAAGCAAGGCAGCCGTCGTCAAATTTTCGGCGAACGATCACATCGAAATGCTGGATAGCCGAGAGGGTGGCATCTGGAAAAAAGATGATCACGACGATCATGATGACCAAAAAGGTCATGCGCACGACGATGATGACGATCACGGCAAGAAGAAAATGGCCGCCAAGAAAGACGATCATGGTCATGATGACCACAAGGGCCATGCGCACGACGATGATGACGATCATGGCAAGAAGAAAATGGCCGCCAAGAAAGACGATCATGACCATGACGAACACAAAGGTCACGCCCATGGCGAGCACGACCTCCATCTTTGGCTGGATCCTCACAACGCCAAGGAGATGGTCGAGGTCATTGCGGAGACCCTCGCCAAGGTCGATCCGGCCAATGCAGGCAAATATGAAGCCAATGCCGAGAAGGTTGCCGACCGAATCGACAAACTGGATCACGAAATCGAGGAAGCCCTGGTCAAGATCAAAGATCGGCCGTACCTCGTCTTCCACGACGCCTATCAGTATTTCGAAAGCCGCTACGGCCTGGCTGCCGTCGGCAGTATATCGGTGTCCCCGGTGCGCAAGCCCGGCGCCAAGCGGATCGCCGAACTGCGCCATGTGATCGAAGACAACAAAGCGGTCTGCATCTTTGCGGAGCCTCAGTTTCAGCCGAATATCGTCCAAACGCTGGTTGCGGGCACCAATGCCCGGTCGGGCGTGCTCGACCCGGTCGGCGGCTCATTGCCCCCGGGACCCGATGCCTGGTTCGCCTTGATGAATAATCTGGCGAAATCGCTGGAAACTTGCCTCACCCCGTCATCGTGACGGGCTGATCACTCTTTCGTTGCGTGCGCGGCGACGGGATTGGCGCTAAAATTGCGTTATGCTGCGCATGACTGTCCGTTCACGCATCCTCTCGGCGGCGGTGGCTGCTCTTGTGGCCGCAACCGGCGCCGCCACCCAGGTTGCCGCCCATCCGCATATCTGGATCGATGTCGATGCCGCGTTCAACTTCAACGGCAAGAAAATCGAATCCATCTCGTTCCGCTGGACATTGGACGACTTCTTCAGCGCGGGCGTGATCGGCGCTCACGACAAGGACCGGAACCGAAAATTGGACAAGGAAGAACAGAGGGATATCAAGGCCAACGCGTTCGAGGGCGCGAAGGCATCGAACTTCTTCACCGATATCCGGTTCGACAATGACCGGTTCAAAATCGAGACCACCACCGGCTTCTCGGCCGAGATAAAGAAGAGCCAAGTGATTTACCGCTTTACGGTCCCGTTCGATGAGCCGGTTGATCCATCGGAACAGGCGGTCAGCCTCAGCATCTACGACAAGACGTTTTTCGTCGACATCACCTTCGTCAAGGACGATCCGATTCGCCTGGTCGGCAGCGAGGACGGCTCCTGTCACTTCCTCCTCGACGAGGACCGGGACAACCCCATCTATTACGGTGTGGTCTTCCCGCAACGGGTCGACCTTCTGTGCGGGACCAAATGAGCCCATGCGGGTCATCCTGGTTCTCGTCCTCTCGCTACTCGCCTTCCCGCCGGCCGAGTCCGTAGCCCAAAATCCATTCGCGCCGCCGCCCGGCGAACAACCCGCCGCGGCGCCTGCGGCGGAGCCCTCCGCATTCACCGTGATGTTCCGCAAGATGATCGACATGCAGCGGACCATGGTGCGCAACATTGGCCGCTATATGCGGGATATCAAGGAAGGGACGTCGCGCTCGGCCATTTGGGTGGGTATCGGCTTTGCGTTTCTGTATGGCGCGGTTCACGCCATCGGACCAGGACACGGCAAGATGGTGGTCGCGTCCTATTTCGTCGGCCAAGAGGCACGGATCGGCAAAGGCTTGCTCATGGGCGCACAAATCGCCGTCACCCACGTGCTCTCCGCCGTCATCGTGGTCTCCCTGGTGGATTTGACCTTTCGACAATTTCTCGGCGGGGTGCCGGCGGAGTCCAAGGGCATCCGGCTGGTGAGCTACGGGCTCATAATCGTCATCGGGCTGTACATGCTCTACCGCGCGGTCATGCACGCCTTCTTCAACGGCGCAGGCGGACGTAGCCACAGGCATCACCACGGAGATGGACGCCGGCAAGCCGTTCTGGCGGTGATCGCCGGGCTGGTGCCGTGTACCGGCGCGATCCTGGTGATGCTGTTCGCGCTCGCCAACGACATCCTCCTTTTCGGCATCATCCTGGTCGCCGCCATCAGCACGGGGATGGCGCTCACCCTGTCGACCATCGGCGCCGTCACAGTCCTGTTCCGCCGCGCGGTCGTCGCCGCCGCCGACAAGGCCTCGGCCGCCGAACGTCCCGTCGCCCTCGCCCTCGAGCACGCAGGCGCGATTCTCATTTTGTCGGTCGGTATTACCTTCTTCAGCGCTACGCTTGCTCCTTAGGGCCTCACTCGGCGGTGGTCTCCCGTCCCGGCGGCCGGTATAACCATGCGGGAGAGAGGCCATATGCTTGATTTCATTAGGTTCTCCGCGCGGCTCGGCCTTGCCGCCCTGGCATTCGCCGTCCTGCCGTCATCCAAAGGCAACGCGGGCGAGGTATTGGTATTTGCCGCCTCGAGCCTGACGCTCCCTCTTACGGAAATCGCGAACCGGTATGAAACGGAACACGCGATCAAAGTCAGATTGTCGTTCGCCGCCAGTTCCGTCCTGGCCAAGCAACTGGCGCGCGGTGCACCGGCGGCCATCTTCATCTCAGCCAATCCTCAGTGGATGCGGTATCTCGTCAAGCGAGAGGTCGTGGGGCCGGATCCGGGCAAGTTTCTCGCGGCCAATCGGCTGGTCGTCGCGGTATCCGCCAAACGCCCTTCCGCCGGGTTGGATGATCTCGGTTCCCTGCCCTTGCTGCTGTCCGGTGGACGGCTGTCGCTGGGCGACCCTGCGCACGTGCCCGCCGGGCGGTACGCGAAGGCCGCCTTGACCAGCGCCGGCGTTTGGCAGGCTCTCAGCAAAAGGCTTATTCCCGCCGCCAATGTCAGGGCGGCCTTGCGGTTCGTCGAGCTTGATCAGGCAGGCGCGGGAATCGTCTACGCCACTGACGCGTATCGAAATTCGCGGGTCCGGGTGGTGCACCAAATCGATGCCTCCCGTCATCCGCCAATTCGCTATCTTGCCGCACTGGTCCCCGGCCGGCCGGGTGCCGCCGCCCGGGCCTTCTTCGACCACCTGTTCTCCGCCGGCGCCCAGGCCAGCCTGGCGCGGCATGGATTCGCGGTGGACTGATCCGTGTTCGAACTTTCAGATATCGAACGGGAAGCCATCCTGCTGAGTCTCAAGGTCGCCTTTTGGGCCGTGGCCGTCAGCCTGCCGTTCGGTGTCGCCTGCGCATGGCTTTTGTCCCGCAAGTCCTTCCCCGGCAAAAGCGTGCTCAACGGCATCGTCCATTTGCCGCTGGTCCTGCCGCCGGTCGTCGTCGGCCTGATTCTGTTGTTCCTGTTCGGGACCACCGGTCCGATCGGCGGGTTCCTGAAAAACGTGTTCGGCATCACCGTGATCTTCACCTGGAAAGGTGCGGCCGTCGCCGCCGCGATTATGGCATTCCCGTTGATGGTCCGGGCGATCCGCCTGTCCCTCGACACGGCGGATCCGGGGCTCGAACGCGCCGCGCGGACCCTCGGCGCGGGCCCCATAAGGACGTTCTTCACGATCACCCTGCCGCTGGCGCTCCCGGGCCTGGTGACGGGTATTGTTCTCGCCTTCGCCCGCGGCCTCGGTGAGTTCGGCGCCACCATCACCTTCGTCTCGAACATTCCGGGCGAAACCCGCACGCTTCCGCTCGCCATATTCTCATCGCTCCAGGTGCCGGAAGGCGAGACAGTCGCCATCCGCCTGGCCGTGGTCTCGGTCATCCTCGCATTCGCCGCATTGATTGCATCGGAATTGCTGGTCCGCCGCCATGAACACCGGCCGGAGACCTGATCGTGCTGTCGGTCCAGCTCGAGAAGGGATACCCTCAATTCGCCATCCGCGCGGACTTCAAAACGGACGCCGGCAGCATATCGGCGCTGTTCGGCCGTTCGGGCGCGGGCAAAACCTCCATCGTCGATATGATTGCGGGCCTCACCCGTCCCGATGCCGGGAAAATAGAGATCGACGGCGAAGTGCTCTTCGACGCCGCCGAGGGCATCGATCTCCCACCGGAAAAGCGGCGGGTGGGCTACGTATTTCAAAACTCCCGCCTATTTCCCCATATGAATGTCCGGCGGAACCTCCTCTACGGCGCATCCGCCGCCACCGGCGCGGATTTCCAGCAGATCGCACACCTGCTGGATTTACAACCCCTGATGACCCGCAGTCCGGTCAAGCTTTCCGGCGGGGAACAGCAGCGAGTCGCAATCGGCCGCGCGCTTCTCAGCCAACCCCGGCTGCTGCTGATGGACGAACCGCTCGCCGGCATCGATGTGCAGCGGCGAAACGAAATCCTCCCGTTTCTGGATCGCCTGCGCGACGAGGTGGAATTGACAATGTTGTATGTCAGTCACGAGATCGAAGAGGTCATTCGCCTCGCCGACAACATGATCCTGGTCTCCAACGGGACGATCGCCGCCAGCGGCGCAGTCGAAGACATCATGAGCCGATTGGATCTCAAACCTCTCACCGGCCGGTACGAATCGGGCGCGGTTCTGGCAACCAGCTACGAAGCCTACGACGCCGAGTTCGGACTGGGCCATCTGGCCTTCGACGGCGGAACGCTCCGGGTCGCCGGATTGGAAATGGATCACGGTGCGCCTGTGCGGGCGCATATCCGCGCCCGGGACGTGTCCCTCGCCCTCACCCGCCCCGCCGACTCGAGCATCCTGAACGTCTTCAACGGCAAGATCGTGGAAGTGGCCGACGAGCCCGGACCGCAAGTCGACGTGCTGGTGGATATCGGCGCGCCGATCATCGCGCGGGTGACCCGCAAGTCCGCGCACGACCTCGCGCTGAAACCGGGCCAGCCGGTCTTTACCCTGATCAAGGCCGTGGCCATCGACAAGCGAAGCCTGGGCGGCCAGGGCCGGACCGGCCGTTAGGCGGCCGATATGGCTTGGACAGCCGGCGATGATCTGATCTAACGCAGCCCGTAATTTTCCTCAAACACCCGGAAGGTTCCGCCGCCCGTGAAAGCAATGCTCCTAGAAGCCCCGGAAAAGGTCGTCGAGGCCGACATTCCGGAACCCAGGGAAACCGGCGCTTCGGTCATTCAAGTGACCGGCACCGGCATCTGCGCCACGGACTGGAAGATTTTCACCGGCGGTATTCCGGTGAAGTACCCCTTGGTCATGGGTCACGAGATCGTTGGGGAATTGGTCGAAGGAACCAGCCGTGACGGCGCGAAACCGGGCGGCATGGTGCTCATCGACCCGGTTCTGACCTGCGGAGAGTGCTTTCACTGCCGGCATGACCAATCTCATCTCTGCCCCGAGGGCGAACTGATGGGGCGCGAGCGAAACGGCGGGTTTGCCCAGTTTGTCGCCGTCCGGCCGGAAAACGTGTACGCCCTGCCGGGCGGCATCGACCTGACCGCCGCCCCGATGATGCAAGTGCTGACCACCTGTCTTCATGCCATGGAAATGGCCCGGATCGAGCCGGGGGAGACGGTCGTCATCACCGGCCTCGGCGTCACCGGGCAGATGCATGTTCAACTTGCCAAGGCGGCCGGCGCCGGAACCGTCATCGGGGTATCGCGCAATCCGCCAAAGCGCGATCTGGCGTTGAAACTCGGAGCGGACCTGGCGGTCAATCATGGGGAAGAGGCGAAGGACGCGGTTCTATCCGCAACCGACGGCCGGGGCGCGGACGTCATCATCGAATCCGTCGGCGCCCTTCCGGTCCTGGGCGAGGCCATGGATCTCGCGCGGGTCGGCGGCCGGATCGTGCCCTTCGGTATTTATACCGCCAACCAGGCCGAACTGCCGTTTTATCAACTCTATTTCAAGGAGCTTCAAATCCTGAATGCCCGCGCCGCGCAGGCCCGCGATTTTCCCGCCAGCATCGAACTGGTCGCAAAGGGGAAACTCGACATTACTTCGCTGCTGAGCCATCAGATCCCGTTCCGGCAGTTGGACGAGGCCATGGGGCTTCTGACCCGGCCGGGACTGGATCGCATGAAGGTCGTGCTGACTTACGACGACTGATCGGGCGAACTCTCACGCCCA
>CAZUGT010000333.1:0-2434 GCA_964620095.1 uncultured Rhodospirillaceae bacterium
CTCAATCACCCCAACGAGGCGACCGGGTATCGGATCGAATATGAAGGAAAGTCCTTCTGCCTGATTACGGACACCGAGCACATACCCGGCGAGCACGACGAAAATATCCTCGGCCTCATCGATGGCGCCGATCTGGTGATGTACGATTCCACCTACACCGAGGAGGAGTTCCCCTCGCACGTCGGATGGGGCCATTCCACCTGGAACGAGGGCGTCGCGCTGTGCAAGGAGGCGAACGTGAAGCGGCTCGGCATCTTCCACCATGAACCGGACCACGACGACGACTTCATGGACCGTTTGGCCGAAGACGCCCGCAACGAGTGGGAGCATGCTTTCGTGGTTCGCGAGTTGATGGAGTTCGAGCTCGGCTAAAGACGTCCGGCGGAGCGGCACGCTCCGCCGATCCCCGGCTTCCCGCCTCAATTCAGGAATTTTGACAAATTCTAGCTGCTAGAATCTCCTGGTGACCTGTCCTACACTTGGTTTGACAGTGTTGCTGACGGGGGAGGTACAAATGCATGTATCGGTGATCTTGAAGGAAAAGGGCGATCGCATGATTACCATCGAGCCCGATCTCAGCGTTTCCGATGCCGCCAAGGTGCTCGCACGAGAGAGAATCGGCGCCGTCTTGGTGGTCTCCGGCGACGGTGAACTGGCCGGCATCCTGTCCGAGCGGGACATTGTCCGGGGCCTGTCTTCGGTCGGCGTCGGCCTGATGGGTCAGAAGGTCGAGGAACTGATGACCAAGTCGGTTGTCACCTGCTCGCCCAGTGACGACATAGACCATCTCATGCGCAATATGACGTCGCACCGGATTCGCCATCTTCCCGTCATGGATGACGGGAAGCTCAGCGGCGTCATCAGTATCGGGGACGTGGTCAAATTCCGCCTGGATGAGCTTGAATCCGAGAGCTCGATGCTGCGGGAGTACATCGAGCACGGATAGCGGCTTGCGAATTGGTCGCGCCGGAACAGATAACAGATGGATGCATAGGCTAGCGTTCCAAAGCGGTCAGAGGAAAATTCCGGCATGAAAGTCGCCATAGAATATTGCGTTCAATGAAACTACGAACCCCGGGCGCTCCGTGTGAGCGACTACCTGAAGCAGCGGTTCGAGGCCGATGTCGAGTTGGTCCCCGGCGGCGGCGGCGTCTTTGAGATTACCGTCGACGGCCGGCTGGTATTCTCCAAGAAGGAATTGGGCCGCTTTCCGACCGAGGACGAAATTGCCGGTCTTGGAGGCGCGTGAGGCGTGACCCCCGACAAGCGGCCGAATTCCGCGGCCGAGGCTGCCCGGCGGGGACGGAACGGCATTTTTGCCAAATGGGACGGGTTTCTCGTCCGCATGCTGCGGCACGTCCATTATGTCGGCCGCCGCAGGCTGAGGCGCGGCCTCAGGACCGTTGCCGGCATCGCCCTGATGGTCGGCGGCGTATTCGGGTTTCTCCCCGTCCTGGGCTTCTGGATGTTCCCCCTCGGCCTGTTCCTGGTGATATTGGATATCCCCGGCACGCAGCGGGCGCTGACCCGCTGGCTCTACCGGCAGCGCAACCGGCATCGCTGATGCGAACCCGCCGGGGACCGTGTCGGTGGTCCGTTTTTTGCGGGCATCGCGCTCGTCGCCGGTTCATTCCTCTTTCCGCGCCGCCGTCAGCGCCTTGATGTCTTCGCGCAGCGCGCGGAGTTCGGCGTGGATGGCTTCCGATTCCCGCATGATTTCGTGGGTCTCTTCATGCATCTCTTGGGCCTCCGCCTGCGCCTGTTTCTGCATGGCATCGACGATGATGCCGATGAACAGATTCACCACCGCGAAGCTGGTCACCAGGATGAACGGCACGAAGAACGCCCAAGCCAGGGGGTATTGCTTCATGACCGGCCGCACAATCCCCATGGACCAGCTTTCGAGGGTCATGATCTGGAATAGAGTGAACATGGATCGCCCGACACTGCCGAACCACGCGTCGAAGTCGGCACCGAAGAAGTTGGTCGCCAATACGGCGCCGACATAGAAGATCAGCAAAATCATCGAGCCGACGGATATGATGCCGGGAATGGCGGCGAACAACGCCTGGGTGACCCGGCGCATGGATGGCACGACGGACAGGAGACGCATAGCCCGGAATATTCGCAGCGCACGCAGGACCGAGAACTGTCCGGTCGCGGGGGCCAATGCAATGCCGACCACGATGAAGTCGAAAACGTTCCAGCCGTCCTTGAAAAAGCTCAGCCGCTGGTGCGCGAGTTTGGCCAGCAGTTCGGCGCAAAAGACCGCGAGTACCGCATTGTCGAAGATCACAAGCTCGCGGCCCCATTGCGCCATGATGTCCGCGTCGGTTTCCAGGCCGAGGGTGATGGCGTTGAGCACGATCAAGACGGTGATGAACCGCTGGGCCTTGGGCCCGGCGGCGAAGACGCCTAGACGTTCGATGACGCC
>CAZUGT010000334.1:0-5197 GCA_964620095.1 uncultured Rhodospirillaceae bacterium
CGTGGCGACCAGCCCGACACGCTGCGTCGCGCTTGCCGCAACTTGCTCGCCCGCTTTCACGAACCAGTAGCAAACGAGATCGGCCTCGCGAGGCACGCGGCCCTTCCAGGCGGCGAACATCCGCGAGACGTACTCCTCCCCCAGCCCGCCGATCAGCAGCTTGCCACCGAGAAACGGCGGGTTGCCGATCACGGCATCGGCTTGCGGCCAGTCCGGTTCGCTTCCCTCCGGCGCAAGAATCGCATCCCGACATTCGATGGTGTCGAGCGGGTCGAGAATCGGGTTGGTCGAATTGCTGAAGCCATTGCGCCGCATCCACTGGATTTCACCGATCCATACCGACACGCGGGCAAGCTCGGCGGCGTAGGCGTTGATCTCGATGCCCTTAACATTCGCCGGGCCGACCTCCGGGAACCCGCGCGCAAAGCCGAGCGTCTCCGCTTCGAGTTGAACCCGGTGCTCGATGTCCTTGAGCGCGTGCAGCGCCAGATAGAGGAAGTTCCCCGAGCCGCAGGCGGGATCGAGCACGGTAAATTTCCGCAGCCGTTCGAGGAAGGCGCGCAGCGCCCGATCCGCCTGCCGTCGGAGCCGGGTCCGCGCCGCCGGCGAGCCCGCGGCCTCGGCACGCTCGACCATGACCGCGATTTCAGCCTTCGCCGCCTCCCATTCCGCGAGCAGTGGACGGACAATGACCGGATCGACGATCCGCATGATCTTGTCGCGATCGGTGTAGTGCGCGCCGAGCTGCGAGCGCTTGTCCGGATCGAGGCCGCGCTCGAACAGCGTGCCGAGGATCGACGGATCGATCTCGGACCAGTCGAGCGCCGCTGCCTTCAGCGCCGTCTCGATCCCCTCCCGGTCAAGCGGCAAGGCCGCGCTGTCGTCGAACAGCCCACCGTTGAACCAGGCCACCGCCTGAAAGTCGATGTCACCGCCGGTTGCCATAGCGCCAAACAGCCGTGAGGCGTAGTCCGCGAACCTGTCAGGGTTGCGCCGGGCATGGGTGAGCATCCGGGTGAACATGTCGTCCGGTAACAAGCCGACGTCTTCGGCGAACATGCAGAACACCAGCCGGTTGACGAAGTGCGCCACCGCCTGCGGATCGTGGCCCCGGTCCCGCAAGCCCTGGGCAAGCTCCGCGAAGGTTTTCGCCGCACGCTCCGTCACGGCCTGCCGCGTTTCCCCCGGCCGCAACCGGTCCGGGTCCGACATTGCCCATTTCAGCTTGTCCCGGACCGTGCCGTCGGCGAGATCGTCGAGCATGAACTCGTGCGTCTCGCTCACACTGTTGGTCCAGTTGGTGCGGATGCGGAACCGCACCATGTCGGAGACGATCAGCAGCGGCGGGTTCTCCAGGGCGAGTGCGTATTGCCGCAGCTGGTCGAACGCCGCGTCGAGATCGGCGCGACGGCCCTTGTACTCCCAAGCGAAGCAGCCGCGTTTCCATACGTCGGCCCAACCATCGCCGCCGGTGTCCTTCCGCGCGCCGCGTTCGAAGCAGTACCAGTCGCCTGCCGGATCCGCGTCCGCCGGCGTCGGTTCGCCGAGAAGGCGGCACAAGTCGATGAAATGTTCCTGGGACGCCGAGCGTTCCTTCAATTCCGATGCGCGCCACTTGGCGATGAAATCGCCTGGCGTCATCGCCGGCTGCGCCTCCCGATGCTCTCAGACATGGGGAAACGACTCATGTATCCGTCCACGGGTCGATCACGTCGATGCCCGTGTCCGCGAAATCCCGCACGTTGCGCGTCACCACCGCCATATCGCGCGAGCGGGCGATGGCAGCGATCTGGCAGTCGGCTTCCGGCATCGGCCGGCCGATCGCCCGCCGGGCGGCGGCGATCTCCGCATAGGCGGATGCGGCGGCGCTGTCGAAGGGAAGAATGCGGTTGGCGAAGCCGGTGCGCAGCATCCGTTCCAGTCCTTCCGCCAGCCCGTCGCGTCGCCTCCCCGGCGGCATTATCGCGAGGCCATAGCGCAATTCCGCCTCGCTGACCGCCGTGAGGTGCAAGCTCGACGTCGCCCGCTCCGCGACCCACGAGGCGATCACCCTATTCGGCGTGGGCCGCATCAACTCGGACAGCACATTCGTGTCAAATACCAGCACTGTGGTGCCTCAGTCGAAACGCGGCGGTTCGCGCATCGGCCCGCGCGGCGGCAGTTCGAGCTCCACGCCACCGTAGGGTGCGAAGCATTCGTGGATGAATGCGGCCAGATTGTCCGGTTCGGCTTCCCGGCCGACCGCCTCGCGCAGGATCAGCCTCGCCTCCTCTTCCATCGAATGACCATTTCCTGCCGCCCGCGTGCGAAGCCGGGTCTTCACGTCGTCATCCAGATTACGGATGGTGATGCTCGCCACGTCCATGTCCTCCGCCGCCCCATCGGTGCGAACCCTACGCAGTGATTGCGACGCAATCAAGAGTGATTTGTGCAGCCTTGGTTGGCGCGCAGCCGTCCGGCCGATTTCATCGTTGCGGTAACGGCCCGCCACCACTACCGTTCTGGCCGGACCTACATGGGTGAGTTGAAGGGCGGCAGCCCCGGCGAACGAAACTGCCATCGTGAATGCTGAATGCTCCGATCAGGCGCAGCTGCTATTGAAGGGAAGAAGACGATGAGAGTGGTTCCCAATCCCTACCCCGAAAGAAATAGTTGGAATGAGATCACCGAGTTCGAATACATCGATTGCCTTTGCTTAAAGCGTTTCGCAAAGGCCGTTCAGATTCATCATGATCCCGACCTTGACGTCGATGCTGAGTTTGTGGTCGCTGAACCATTCTCAATATCCTACAAACTGGATCAGGGAAAGACACGCACCCTGACTGTGCCGAAGGGATTTCTCTCCGACGGAGTTTCGGTTCTTGGGAATAGCCCTTCCACGAGCCGGTATTTGGAAGCGTCCATTATCCATGATTACTTGTATGTAGCATGGCAATATCTGGAACCTCCACATGAAAGGAAAGCCAGAAAATACGATCAACAATTTGCCGATAAGTTGTTTCGCTGTGCTCTGCTGAAATCTGGGGTTGGAACAGCTGACGCTTGGCTCATGTACAAGGCGGTCAGGAGTTTCGGATGGTCGCAATATAAGGAGCGAGATCCAGTTACCTTTATGGATGTGTAGTGGCGGAAGTTAATCTACTGCTTATCACCGGATTCACCGGCGCTCCGGGTCGAATTCCGGCATCATGTCGTCAAGACTCACGGTCATTGCATCCTCCCTCATCGACGAGGCGGGCAAGGTGCCAGTCGAACCGCTCGTCGGCCTTGCGGATCAGCGCACGAAAGAACCACCTCTCGCTGAGGCCCGCCTTGTCGCCTACCACTAAGAGCACGGCCTCGCGCGTGGGGTTGAGTGGGCTCACGGCACCCCTAGACGCACTTTTAGGCAAACCCCTGCGAGCCCGCTTCCAAACTCCCCGACCGGTGCCGAGGCGGTTGGGAAAGTGCTCTGCTGGCGCTGCTTGCATGGCCGTGCACGACCTTCTTGTCCGTTATGCAATTCCGGCGGCCGTTCGGCAGGCGAGCAGTCGTTTCGTCCCAGGGTTCCGGCCATTTCCGCCGCCGTCGCCGGGCGATGTGCTGAGGCCGTCATCGCAGCGTGACCGAGTGGAATCAATCTCCCGCTCCCAGGTGCGTCGTCGGTGGCATGAACATGCGGATTCGCCGTTCAGGCCTCGGTTCCGCCATTCACCGCGTCCTTCAGCGCCTTCGCCGCCTTGAACATCGGCGCCGTCGAGGCGGCAATCGAGACGCTCTCGCCGGTCCGCGGGTTGCGACCGGTGCGGGCCGGGCGTGCCCTCGTCCCGAATACCCCGAACCCGGAAACCCTCGCGTCCTCGCCGCTGGCCAGGGCCTCGGCGATCACGTCGAATACGGCGTCCACGGCACCCTTGGCCGCGGGCGACGTCAGTCCCGTCCGTTCGGCGACGCGCCTGTCGAGTTCCGATCTGTTCATGGGGCATCTCCCGCATCCCGGTTGGCAGTCGGCAGTTCGATTCCTATAGCGGGATCGTTGGCGCCCGGCAATTCGTCCGGGCCGCGCCAGTCCTCACCGATCGGTAAATCGACGCTACGGGTGCGGAGTTGACGTATCGCCGCCTGCCGGCCCGGCGAGAACGAACGCGCGCAGTTCCCTGTTGCCATACACCAGGTCGTGGACGCTGTAGCGGTCGAGGACGGCGAAGAACGCCGCCTCCGCCTCGGCGAGAATGCCCTTGAGGGCGCAGCAGGTCTCGATCCGGCAGCCGCCGGCGCCACCGGGAAAGCACTCGGCCGGCGGGATCCCCCGTTCCATCACGCGCGCCACGGTGCCGACGCCGATCGCCTCCGCCGGCCGGGCCAGCCTCAGCCCGCCGCTCCTACCGCGCACGGTCTCCACGAACCCGGCGCGCCCGAGCGCCCAGACGACCCTGGTCAGATGGCTGTGCGATATCCCGTAGCGCGCCGCAATTTCGCGGACCGTGGCGAGGCTGCCGCCGTTCGCGCGGAGGTACATCAGCACGCGGAAGGCGTAGTCGGTCCGGTCGGTCAGCCTCACCGGCCGGTTTCCATCCCCAGCGGAGCGGCCATGTCGCTTCGGTCTCTTCCGGTTCCGTGCGCGTCGTTATTCGGGATCGTCTCGCGGTCTCCGGCAATGACGGCGCCATCGCCCAAGCAGCGCACGCAATCCTCATCCGGCAATTCGGCATCGGCCGGTCTGCGCACCCGGCACACGCAATCACGCCATCGAAAGGTCGCGGTCCGCGCGGGTCAGGGAGAACCGGGCGGCTCGGAGAGGGCTTTCCGGCGCCACCGCCCGGGAGATCGCAATCATGGCCGATGCCGCCAGTGCCGGAAGCCGCCGCCCAGCCTTGGCCGGCCTCGCCCTGCCGCCCGAGTGCCGGGAGATGATCCGCGCCGGCGCCCTCGTGGCGGTATCGCACAGCGGCGGCAAGGACAGCCAGGCGATGACGATCCTGCTGTCGCGGATCGTTCCGCACGATCAACTGTTGGCGGTTCATGCCCCGCTTGGCGTGGTCGAGTGGCCAGGCACGATCGAGCATATCGAGGCGACGCTTCCCCGCGGTGTGCCGCTGATATTCGCGCCCATCGCGTCCGGCAAGACCCTGCTCGAACGCGTCGAGGAACGGGGCATGTTCCCTGGGGTCAGCCAACGCTGGTGTACAGGGGATTACAAGAGAACGCCCATCGAGCG
>CAZUGT010000335.1:0-24558 GCA_964620095.1 uncultured Rhodospirillaceae bacterium
GGCCACAAAATTCAACCCAGCCAGGCGCGGAATTATCCGACCGGCGACTTGTTGGAGATGATGACCGTCCGGCTTAAAGCCGAAGAGGCTTTCGATACCCACCTTACCCTGGGGTTTGTTTCCACCGACACCGATGAGCATTGCGGTCTTGAGATTCGCCGGGGCGTTTGTCAATTCCATTCAATGCTTCCTGAAAGCTGCGACGCGACCCTCAGCTTCAAGCGGCAATTCTTGAGTGACTGGGCGGGCGGCGTGGCGGACTTCGATGAGGGGATTGCTTCCGGGGCAGTCGAGCTGACGGGAGAACGAGATACCGTCAACGAATTTTTCGCCAAATTTGAAGCGGCAGAGGGACAGGATCCCTTCGGTCTGTCGGTCCGCTAGGCCATGGAGGGCTGGACATGATCATCGTGACCGGCGCCAGCGGGCGGTTGGGAAGCCGCACCATCCAGGCGCTCTTGGACAAGGGCGTCCCGGCCTCCGAAATCGGCGCCAGCGTCCGCGACCCGGCAATGGCCGAGAGCCTTGCCGAAAAAGGCGTCCGCGTCCGTGCCGCCGATTTCGATGACAGGGAGTCCCTCGAGCATGCTTTCGAAGGCGCCGATGCGGTCATGATCATCTCCACACCGCCACCGATGGACAAGCGCCTAAAACGGCATTCGACGGCCGTCGATGCCGCGCACGCGGCGGGCGCCGGGCGTGTCGTTTACACCAGCGTCAGCAAGCCGGTCGCCAACCACCCGTTCGGCGCCACCGAGAGCCACCGCCTGACCGAGGAATACATCAAGAATTCGGGGATCGACTACACCATTCTCCGGGACAATCTCTATGCGGAGAACACGTTCCACGAGATTCCCAACCTCATCGAGACCGGCGTACTGCGCTGGCCCAATGGCAAAGGGCGGGTCGCCTACGTGGCCATCGACGATGTTGCGGCGTCGGCCGCGGCGGTGCTGAGCGGATCGGGCCACGAAAACAGGATTTACGATATGACCGGCCCCGAGGCGCTGGACTATGAGGAGATCGCCGCCGCCTTGGGCGCCGCCATCGGCCGCGACGTAATTCTGGAAATCATCTCCGACGAACAATACCGCGAAGATTGCCGGGCAAAGGGAATGCCGGAGGATCGTATCGAGGGTTCGCTCTCGTCCTACGTCGCGGTCGAGGAGGGGTATTTCGCCGAGGTCACCGACCACGTGCGCCAACTCGCGGGCCGGCCGGCCAAGACGCTCCGCGAGGTGTTGGCCGGCTACGATAACTAGTTTTATTCGTCCGGATAAAAGGAGAGAAACATGAGCGAAGCGAAATTCGAAAACCGTCAAAATTTCGAGATGGAAAATTGGCCCGAACTGCGGGAGGCGTGGAACAATATGCTGAAGCTGGTTTTTCCCACCCGCGAGGTTCCGGGCGAGCTCAAACAGTTCGTCTTCACGGCGGCCAGCCTCGCCAGCGGATGCCTGCATTGCCAGTCTCACGGTTCGTACCACCTCCATAAGCTCGATGTTCCGGATGAGAAAATTCAGGCGCTATGGGACTACGAGACGTCGGACTTGTTCTCCGATGCCGAACGCGCGGCACTCGATCTGGCCTTCGCGGCCGGCGTGGCGCCCAATTCCGTGGAACCGGAAAACTACGTCGAGCTTCGCAAGCATTTTACGGACACCCAGATCATCGAGTTGCTGGCCGTCATCGCCTGCGGCGGCTACCTGAACCGCTGGAACGACACCATCGGGACAGTGACCGACCAGGAATCGATCGACTTCGCCAACGATGTCTTGCGGCCGGTCGGCTGGGAGCCGGGCAAGCATACCGGCGAACCGGAAGAGCAGCGGAAGGCGCACCCGGTCACGCTCGGATGGATTCACAAGTAGCGGAGGGAAAAAGCCCATGCGGCCGCTGCAGTATGGCGTGACCATTTATGATCCCGGACGAACCCAAGCCGGAAATTAGGATTGGAAGGGAAGTTCTAACCTCTTCGTCTTGGCCGTCCGCTTTGGGTCAGGTCCCGACCTAGAGCCGATCATGTTTTGACAGAACCGCGCCGTGGTTCCGTCAAAACATGACCCGATCTAGGCGACACGAGTATTTGTGGTCCGGACTTAGCCGGTTGGAGACCTACCGAAAATACGATGCCGCCGCGATGCCGGCTCGTCCTGTTGTCGAACGCTCGAATTTCGCCGGAGCCCCGGGGCCAAACCGGCCATAATCCTTACCGCGGACCCGTCGGCCTCTTGTTCGCCTGCCGCCTTTTCACTTTCCTCGGCATGTGCCGTAATTTGGTTTTTAAATCGGTGTCGTTCTTGCAATGATCTTTCGATGAACAGCGGAAAATCACCTCGGTCTTTCGATTGTGTCGTTGTCGGCGCCGGGCTCGCCGGTATCTACATGTTGTATAGACTTCGCGGGCTGGGGTTTTCCGCACGGGTCCTGGAGGCGGCGGGCGGCATCGGCGGCACCTGGTATTGGAACAGGTATCCCGGCGCGCGTTGCGACGTCGACAACATGTTCTACTCCTACAGTTTTGACGAGGCGCTGGACCAGGAGTGGGATTGGTCCGAACGCTATCCGTCCCAGCCGGAAATTCTCCGCTATATCAACCATGTTGCCGACAGGCATAACCTTTGGCCCGATATCCAGCTGGAAACGAGGGTGGTTGTCGCGGCCTACGACGAAGCCGAGGCCCGGTGGCTGGTAAAGACGGAAGAGGGCGAGCGGTTCTCCGCCCGCTTTTTGATAATGGCCACAGGGTGCCTTTCGGCCGCCAACTTGCCCGACTTTCCAGGCCTCGGCGATTTCAAGGGGCGTCTCTTCCACACGGGCGAGTGGCCGCATGAGGAGATCGACTTTACCGGCCGGAGAGTGGGCGTCGTCGGTACCGGCTCTTCCGGGGTTCAGGTGATCCAGGAGGCCGCCAAGGCGGCCGAGCACCTGACCGTATTCCAGCGGACCGCCAGTTATGTGGTGGAGGCGTTCAACCGGACGCTGACCGATGAAGACCGGACCTATTTCAAGGCGAACCACCATGAGCTGAGGGAGGCCGCCAAGAAGACCTTCGGCGGCTTTACGAATGTCGCCAATGATCAGTCCGCCGTTGCCGTAACGGAAGAACATTGCCGGGAAAAATTGGAAGAAGCCTGGCAGGCCGGCGGCAACACTCTATTGGTTTCCTTTAATGATTTCGTAAGCGACGAGGAAGCCAACCGGCGGGCACAGGAGTTCGTCCGCGACAAAATCCGCGCCACCGTTCGGGACCCGGAAACCCGCGAAAAATTGCTGCCCCGGCACGTTATCGGCTGCAAGCGGCTATGCCTGGGGACCAACTATTACGGCACTTTCAACCGGGACAACGTGACCTTGGTTCAGTTGGGGGAGAAAGGGGTCGAAAAAATTACGGCGGACGGGCTCATCGCCAATGATTCCGAGTTCGAGCTCGATGATCTCGTGCTCGCGACCGGTTTTGACGCCATGACCGGCGCCCTCGGCAAAATCGATATCGAGGGCCGCGACGGACAGACGCTCCGCGAAGCCTGGGCCGCCGGCCCCCGGACCTATCTCGGGCTCATGTCGCACGGTTTTCCGAATTTATTCACCGTCACCGGACCAGGCAGCCCGTCCGTGTTGTCGAACATGCTGCCGACCATCGAACATCATGTGGATTGGATTGCGGGCTGTCTGTCGGACATTCGCAAGCAAGGCGCCGCCATCATCGAGGCCGAGAGGGAAGCCCAGGACAAGTGGGTGGCGCATGGCAACGAGGTTGCGTCCCGGACGCTCCGGTATACCTGCAGTTCCTGGTACCTGGGCGCCAACGTGCCCGGCAAACCGCGGGTCTTTATGCCCTATATCGGCGGCATGCCCGCTTACCGGAAGATCTGCGAGGCAGTCGTGGCAAAGGGCTATGAAGGCTTTAGTCTGAAATGATCGCCGGCGGTATCGCAGGCGGAATACCGAATATTATCAGGCGGTGATCCCGCCGGTTTCAGCAGCCAATCCCTCCGAATTTCCGATCCGTCACCGGGGGTTATTCCGGCACCTGTTTCCTGTTATGGTAAATCCCTGGAGCGGGTTTAACTGCGGAATGCCCGCCCTCGGAACCACGAATTCAATTCAGCCAAGGGAGGGGTCTAACCATGAATAATTTCAAACTAGCAGCCGCCGGACTCGGCGCGGGCGCCATGTTGGCGCTCTCCGCGACACCCGGCCACGCTGCGGAAAATTGGACCTGCAATATCTTTCCGGGACCCAAACACTTCGTCAACATCGACACCAAGGCCTGGGGAAAAGATGTCGAAAGGGTTACAAACAACGGCGTCAAGGTAAATTTCCTGCCGTCAAGTGCCGCACCGCCGCCCAAGCAATTGAACGGCATAGCCGCGGGGACTTTCGACTGCGCCCTGATATTCCACGGATTTACGGCCAGACAGGCGATCGGACCGCAGTACGCGGTCCTGCCGTTCCTCAATGCGGGAAATGCGGAGATTGGAAGCGTCGCCTTTTGGCGGACGTGGAAAAAGCACTTCGCCGGAAAGAAAGAATTTGAAAACCTGGGCATCAAAATCCTCAGCCAGTACCATTTTGTCGGTATCCATTTCTTCACATCGCAAGACAAGCCCATCAATTCCCTGGCCGATATGAAGACGATGAAAATGTGGGCGCTGGCCGGAACCACCTCGCGGACCCTGAAGGCCGCCGGGGTCAGCCATGTTTCCGGTCCCGCGGCCCGCATGGCGGAGTTTACCCAGACCAAGGTGGTCCAGGGGATCGCCGGCGCGACCCACACCGGCATGGTTGTGTTTGCGGGCATTAAGTTTGCGAAATGGGGGACCTTTACCAAGGGATCCATTATGGCGCCTTCCTTTGCCTGGATGCTGAGCACGAAGAAATGGGATGCCCTGACGGCGGACCAGCGCAAAGCCATCGAGCAGGTCTCCGGCGAAAAGATGGCCCGTGCCATCGGCAAGAGATCCGACGAGTTCGAGATCAAGAATTACAACAGGATGACGGAAGCCGGGCTCAAAAGGATAAGTGCCAGTGACGCATTCGAGGCCGAACTGAAAAAAGCGGCCGCGCCGCAGGTCAACGCCTGGATCAAAAAGGCCGCGACAATCGGTGTGGACGGCGCCCAGGTGATTGCCGACTACAAGAAAATCGTCAGCGACATGAGCCGTTAGGCCAATCCGCCGGCTGTTTCCGTCAAGTTCCTTGGAACAGCAAGGGACTCGTCCTTGATCGGCGGGTCCCTCGCTGAATCATGGAGCGGGATGATATTCGCCGAAAATTATGGTGAAGTTCGGCGCACATGTTCCATCCGTTGTCGAGCTCATCGCACACGGTGTTTTGGAAGGCTCTACTCCGCCGCCGCGGCCAGCGCCTTGTGCGGACCGTCGAAGTGGACCGCCACCTCTTCCATGAACCGCTGCATTTCATCCTTGGTCTGCTGCGGGTCCTTCAAGCCGATATTGACGTAGAGGCCGATTTCCCCGACGCCTTCGGATTCGATCTTCGCGACAGCCTCGCCGATCTGCCCGGGTGAACCGAGAAGGACCGAACCGGGCTTCAGGTCTTCCGGCTTCAGGCTGGAGACTTTCTCCGCCCAGCTGTGCCAGTACTCGTAGGACTTGTTGCTGCCTTCCCGGGCGGTCTTCATGGCCGGGGCCGCGTTCTCCTTGAAGAATCGCACCTGCCGCTCCCGCGCCGCCTGTTCCTCGGCCGGCGTGTCGGCAATATGCAGGAAGTAAGACGAGTTGACGGCGCCCGGCTCGTGGCCGTTGGCCTCGCATTTCTCCCGGTACTCCCCGACCTGTTTGTCGACACCGCCAAAGCCCAGGCCGGCCGCGAACGGCGCGATGGACATGCCGTAGCCGTAGCGTGCGGTGACCTCCAGGGTCGGCCTGGAGAAGCAGGCGATGTAGATCGGCAACGGATTTTGCACCGGTTTCGGCACCACCTCGACGTTCTCGAATTCGTAGAACTCGCCATCGAAGGCCCAGCGGCCCGGCTCGGTCCAGGCGCGGGTCAGAATTTCGATCTGCTCCGCCATGATTTCGTGGTTGCGGTCGAAATCCACTTCCAGACGATCGTATTCATGCTTGTCGAAGCCGCGGCCGATGGCGAAATCAACCCGGCCGTTGCTGAGCAGGTCCATGGTTGCCCAATCCTCGGCGACGTAAAGCGGATGATGGAGGGGAAGCACCACGACGCCCGGCATGACACGGATTCGTTCGGTCTTGGCCAGGATGTGGGTCAGGACAATATGGGGCGCCGGGTTGGACCCGAACTCGTTGAAGTGGTGCTCGCCCACCCAGGCGGAATACATGCCGACCCGTTCGGCATGAATGGCCTGATCCACGATCTGGAGGATCAGCTCGTTCGTGGTCCGGGTATTGTCGTCGTACCGGTTGTCGGCATTGGAAAAGTAGCTGAACTTCACGGCATGCCTCCCATGTCGAATTCGTCAGATGTCGATCCGCATATTGTCGTGCGCGAGCCGCAGTTCGCCGGTGTAGGTTTCCTTGATGTCCGCCGCGACCTCGTCCAGAAGCGCCGGGCCGATCATGTCCTTCGGCATGTGGACGCCCATGATCTCGCGAACCACCGGATTGCAGCTGTCATAGCTGCCGAAGTGCGTCGCCACGAGGCGCTTGGCGTTTGCCTTCTGTGCAATCTCGCCGAGGGCCTTTGGATAGGTATGCGACCAGGTTCCCACCTTGGCTTTCTTGCGGAACTCGATGGCGCTTTCCGGGAACGTGCATTCGTGGATCATCAGGTCGACATCCTTGGACAGTTCGATGAACCGGTCGCAGGGCGCCGTGTCGCCGCTGAAGGAGACGGATTCGCCGTCGATGGTGTCCATGCGGAGGCCGAAGCAGGGCGAGATTTCCCGGGGGATGTGCTCCACGTAGCAGGCGGTTACTTTGACGAGATCGTCTTCGAAGACCAGGCCGGGTTCGCACTGCCGGACATCGGGGACGAGGATTTCGGTGTTCTGGCGGCGCGGGTATTGCGCGCGGGCCTCGATGTCCTTGGCGAAAGCGCCGTCGGCGAACAAGTGATCGATGAAGTCCTGGGTCCCCTCGGGGCCGACCACGACAGGCGGTACCTTGCGGTCGCAGATCCACGAGGTGAGCAGAAAATAGGGAAAATCGACAATGTGGTCGTAGTGGAGGTGAGACAGGAAGACGGTGTTCACCTCCGTCGGGTTGATGTGCGACTTGATCATCGAGCGCGTGGTATTGGCACCGCAGTCAAACAGGTAGTGCCGCCCCCGGACGGTCAAAAGGATACCTGATCCGCCCCGGTCGGGGTCCGGGGCGGCGGCGCTCGTGCCAAGCATTGTGATGCGCAAGTTCTCTCTCCTTTTTTGCCGCGCTTGTCCTAGGACGGGCGGTTCGCGGTGATCTGAAACTCGATGGTGATGCCGTCCGGATGGCGCAGATAGACGTTGCGATTGCCGTTCGGGACGGTCTGAGGGTCACTGTAGGGAACGAAACCGCTGGGCCGAATGGCCTCGACCGCGGCGTCGATATCGTCGACCTCGAATGCAAGGTGGAAGGCGCCGGGATCGCAGTTCCGGAGATCGGAGATTTTTCGCCCGTCCTGCGTGATGTACTCAACCAGTTCCAGCCGGTGGCCGGGCATGTCGACAAAGCCGATCTTGACCTCGGCGCCGGGTACGCCGGTCAGATTCTCCACCATCTCCCCCTTGTGATGAAAAACCTCCGTCGTTTCGAAGCCCAGCACGTCCTTGAAGAAGGCAAGGCTCGCGCCGACATCCGAAACGGTGATCCCGGTGTGATTGGTACGAATGATCCTAAAATTCGCCATCGGGGTTCCTCTCCATGCTCAATGCGCCAATTTGCCGGCGACGTAGTCGGCCACCGCCAGGGAAGCCGTCAAACCCGGGGTTTCAATGCCGAGAAGGTTCACCAGCCCCGGAACGCCGTGCTCGTCTTCGGTCTCGATCCGCCAGTCGCCCGGCGGATCGCCGGGCCCATAGGTGCGGGGCCGGATGCCCGCATATCCGGGCTGCAGCCTCTCCACGTCGAGCCCGTCCCAGTACCGGCCGACGGCGCCGGCAAACTGGGACGCCTTCTCCGGCGCAACGCCGTAGTCCCGATCGGTCACCCATTCCAGATCCGGGCCGAACTTGCCCTGCCCGCCCGGGTCGATGGTGAACGATCCTCCCGCGGCGAGGGTCTCGCCGAGGGGCACCATGATATGCCTGAAGGGGAGCTTGCCGGTCAGGGTGAAGTAGCTCCCCTTGGCAAAATGGATTTCCGGCGGCGCGGACTTTCGGCCCGTCTCCAATCCGCCGGCAAGATTTCCCGCGCCGAGGCCGGCGGCATTCACGAGCACGCGCCATTCGATCTCGAACGGCTCGCTCTCTCGATCCTCGACCGTAAGTACGTTGCACCGGCCGCCCACGACATCGCTGCTAAGGGCCAGCACGGCGCCGGCATTCTCCGCGTCGCCAAGGAGCGAGAGCATATAGTCATGGCTGTTGACGACCGCCGTGCCCGGGGAGTGGAGGGCGGCATGGCAAGAGACCTCCGGCTCCAGTTCCCTTACCTCGTCGGGGGCCATAAGACTGAGTCCGGCAACGCCACAGGCTGCTCCAAACTCCAACATCGTTTCCAGCAGGCCGGCTTCCTCCTCGTTCAGCGCCAGCATCAGCTTGCCATGCACTTCGAGCCCGATATCACGCTCCCGGCAGTAGTCGATGAGCATTTCCGCCCCCGGGCGGCAGAGCCGGCCCCGCAGGGAGTCCGGCGGGTAGAGGAAGCCGGCGTGAACCACTTCGTTGTTCCGCGAGCTGGTCTCGTTGCCGACCATCAGGTTGCGCTCGATGATCACCACCTCCCGGCCGCGCCGTGATAATTCCCGGGCAATCGCCAGGCCAATCACGCCAGCCCCGACAACGATGCAGTCAACCTTGTCCACGAGCCGGTCCTAGAACGGAATTGCCAGCGGCCGGTCTATGTTGAACGAGTCGACAATGACGATTTTTTCCTTGAATTTGAAACCACCGTTCTCCTCGACCACCTTGTCCCGGTACTGACCGGTGCTGAACATGTGGCAGCGGCCTTCCACGTCCGTTTGCACGACGGCGTAGTTGGCCCGAACGTCGTAGACGCCATCCTCTTCGCCTTGAACCACCACATTGCTCAATAGATGGCGGTCGTAATGGATGTTGTAGACGTTGACCTCGCGGAGCGCCTTGACCCGGTCCCGCATCATCGCGCCCGAGGCGCAGTACATCCAATATCCTTCCAATCCCGCCTCGTAATTCTCCCGGGGAAAGATGACGTACTTGCTGTCCTCGACGAAAAAGCCGGGCCATTCCTCGAGCCGGTCCTCGTCGATGCATTGCACATACTCGTTGTTGAGGCGCACGATCCGGTACTCGGTTTCCATGTCGGTCATTGTTGTTCTCCTTACTCAGCTGCCGCAGCGGTCGGCGTCGGGATGTCCATATACTTGCAGTAGGCCTGCCAAAATCCCCGCAGCGAGGTTTCGGTCACACCGTGGCTGCCGCTCATTTGGACGTCGCGGCCGCCCATCTCCATGAATGTGGATCCCGATTCCAGTCCCCTGGCGATCATCTGCTGGGTGGATTCCATCACCTCGGCATCTTCCATGGCGACGTAGCCCGCCGGGCCGAACAAATTGCTCTGCTTCGTCCGGCGGTCATGCATCTCCTCGCTATCGTCCTCGAACTGGAACCACACGTAGATGGTTTCGGTCCTGTCGGGCGCGAGTGGCCGGATTTGCCGGATGGTGAGGGCATTGCCGACACAGGTGAACAGCGACGCGGGGAAAATGGAAATGATATTCAGGTAAAGACCGTTCGGAAGCTCGCCGACGCCCCTGGCGACGGACGGGTCTTCGAAGACCAGTTTCTTCCCGCCTTCATTGGCCGGGCCCTGCATCTTTTTCTGGGCATTCGGCGGCGGTGCGGCGGCGCCTTCCATCTCATAGGTGAAGAAGCCGGAATGCGCCCCTCCGTGCTCCAGGATCAGTTCGTTTTTTTGTTTGGCCGGGTTGAACATGCCGAACTGGGGAATGAAGGCATGCAGCATGGGCGCGTGATAGATATCCCGGGTGTTCTCCATGAAGAGCTTCCAGTTGCAGTCCATGGTGTGGCGCTGATAGCCCCAGATTTTCATCGGGCTGTGGCAGATGGTTTTGACCCGTTCACCAAGTTGCGGTCCGAGATAGTCTTCGAACGGCGGCGCGTTCGGGTCGAGGCTTGCAAACAGGACGCCCGAAAAGTTCGCGATCTTCAGTTTGCGGAGGCAATGGTTTTCCGGATTGAAATCGTCCGGATAGCCGCCGTTGCCCATGACGCCGTTTTGCATGGGAACCGCCTTCAAATCCCCCCGGTTGTCATAGGTCCAGCCGTGATAGAGGCATTTGAGGAACTTCGCATTGCCGCGGAGTTCACGAACGACCTTGGCGCCCCGGTGGGCGCACTTGTTGACGAAACCATGGATTTGACCGTCATCCGCCTTGCTGAGAACGACGGGCGTCGTGCCGATCATGCCGGTGAGATAGTCGCCCGCCTCCTTCAGCTCGCACTCCAGGCCCATGAACAGCCACGTCGGCGCGTCGAACAGCTTCTGCTGTTCGCGGGCGAATATCTCGTCGCTGGTATAGACCTCGTAGGGCGTCCGGGTGAAGTCGTCCGTCGGCCAGACCAGTTGGCCGTTTCCATTTGGTTGATCTAACATTTCTTGCCTCCTCGTTTATCGTCTTCCCGGCATGAGCCCGGGCAGACGTCTATCGTCTAAACGCTTTCAAATCTCTGCTTCGCTTCGTGCCGCCTGAGGCTCGCCGCCAACTTGCGCAGCAGCTCGAACAATTGACGTTGCTCGGCGGCATCCATGTCCTCGATCGCGCCGTCATGAATGGCGAACGTATGAGGGATGACGCTTCGGATCATTGCCTCGCCGCTCTCGGTCAGCGAGAGCAGGACCACCCGGTTGTTGTTTTCCATCGGCGTCCGGCTCGCGAGGCCGGCTTTCTCCAGCTGGTCGGCGACGCGGGTGATCGTGGACTGCCCCATCACTGTTCCGGCGCTGATATCGCCAATGCTCTGGGGTCCGTTGAGACGAATCATAAACAGGACCCGCCACTGATGAACGGTGAGGTCAAACGGCTTGAGCGCGATGCGAAGGTTGTTGTCGAGCCGGCTCATGGCCTGATTGAGAAGATAGGGGATAAAGCCCGTGAGCCTGAAGTCCTCGAGTGGATCGTCCGCTTCCGCGCGGTGTCGTTCTTCTGCGGGTTGGCTCATTCCAGTTCTCCGATTACGCCGGTTTGGGGATCGACCATGACGATTTTGAACGTCGCGGCCGGCAGCCTGTGTTGCCGCGCCGCTTGGTACTCGGGTGAATTGTAGAAAGTGCGCGCCGCCTCGGCGTTTTCGAACTCCACGATGGCCATGCGCTTGGGCAGCCAGTCGCCCTCGATGGGTTCGGGGGCCGCGCCCTCGGCGAGGAACTTACCGCCATATTGAAACACCGCCGCCCGCCCGGGCTTCTGATAGTTCCTGAACTGCTCCCGATCGTGGACCTCAACGTTGGAAACAAGATAGACGGGCATAGTCCCTTTCCTTTTCCTATGCGGCATTCCGGGCGGTCCGGAGGACAAGGTCCTTGAACTCCCCGCCGACGACGGAAAACCTCGCCAGCAGCGCGGCAGGGATTTGATCCGTGATTTCGGCCCGATAAGAAGGACGGCTCCGGCCCCGCTCAAACCAATCGACCACGCGGGGTGACGAATCGTACAATCCTTCCCAACCCATCTGGTGCATGGCCTGGATGTAGGGCAACAGGGCACAGTCGGCGAGTGAGAAGGCGTCGCCGGCCAGCCACTTGGCCTCGGCCAGCGCGCCGTCCATGTCCCTGACCGTATCGGTATAGACGAGGATCGCCTGACCGAAATCCGGGTTGTCCACGCCATGCTCGACCCACCGCCGGTGCCGGGCCCGCCGGGCGTGATCGGGAATGCGGGAGAGAAGGCGTTCCCTCTCCTTTTCGGATTTCTCCAACAGTGCGGGACGCATGAGGGCCGGCCAAACGAGAGCGCCGGACGCATAGTGGAGCCGGTCGTCGACGACGCTCATCCACCAGCGCATTGCGGCCCGGTCCCCATGGTCGCCGGGGCGGAGAGGGGGCTGGGGATAGGCGTCCTCCAGATATTCGCAAATGACCGATGACTCGTTAATTGCCCGCCCGTTATCCACCAGGGTCGGCAGCATTCCGAGGGAATTGAGTTCCAGGTACCACGGCTCGAGATTTTCCTTGTTGGGAAGGTCGACGTCGCGCCGTTCCCAGTCCAAGCCTTTTTCCGCAAGCACCAGGCGGACCTTTTGAGAGGCGGGCGAGAGAGGGTGGGTGTAAAGCTGCATCAGGCGCCCCTCGAGGTTTCCACCGCGACGCCGTCCTTGGTGACGAGCGGCTCGATCAATTGCCGCCACGCCACCGGTTTGGTGCTGCGCTCAATCGACTCTTCCGGCGGCAAATCGTCGTCCCAGAGCGCGGCGGCGAAACGAAGGCCGCTCACCCGGCCGGACTCGTCCGAGCACAGCCACCGTATGGGCGGCACCATGACGTCCGGGCGCAGCAGATTATCCCGATCATCCACCAGCCCCTCCGGAATTTGCTCCGTATCCGCCGGGCCGCCGGGGACGACCACGTTCGCGGTCACGCCGGTTCCTTCCAGTTCCTCGACCAGAATAGACGTCATGGATTCAATGCCGGCCTTCGATGGGCCGTAGGCGCCGAAGGAGGGCGCCAGCATGGTTTGAAAGGTGGTGGTGACGTTGATCAGCCGGCCGGAGCCCTGCGCGACCATATGGGGCACCGCCCAGCGGGTCATGAGGAATGTCCCGATTGTGTTGACCTCGAGCACCCGCCGCCACTCGGCGGGGTCGAGTTGCCAAATGGGGACGGGGTTGGACATGAAATCGGGCCGAACCGCCGCGCAGCCGAGACCGGCATTGTTCACCAGCGCGTCGATGCGGCCGAACGCCGACACCACCTCGTCGACGAAATCCCTGGTGCCCGCCTCATCCGCGATATCGCATTCCCGGCAGAGAACCCGGTCATCGCCGTGAACCGCCCGAATTCCCGCGGCCACGCTCTCCAGCCTCTCGCCGCCGAGCCCGCAGATCGCGAGTTTGGCGCCGTTTTCCGCCAAGCCTTCGGCAATCGCCTTGCCCAACCCCTGGACGGCGCCGGTCACGATGATGACCTTGTCGGCGAGTGTGGAATCCGCCATGCCCTGCCCTTTTGTGTCCCCGTTCCTGCAGACGGAGAATTTGCATAATCGTAATCTTTATCATATGATTTTGCAAATGTTAGCCCGAGGAAGAGGCCTGCTATGGGAACAAACATCGATATATCCGCTTCGGATGGCGGGACTTTCCAGGCTTATCTCGCAAGCCCGGCGGCCGACACGGCGCCCGGGCTGGTACTCATGCAATATATATGCGGCGTGAATGCCGTGATGCGGCGACTGGCGGACGGCTTCGCGGCCAAGGGTTATCTGGTCGCGGTGCCGGATCTTTTCTGGCGGCAGGAAGCGGGGGTCGAACTGATCAACGACCCGGCCAAACCCGATCCGGACGAGCAGGCGCGCGCGCTGGAACTCAACCAGGGTTTCGACGACCAAGCGGCGGCCGCCGACTTGCAGGCAACCATTTCGTATCTCCGCGGCCACGGAAAATGCTCCGGTCAGGTGGGCGCCCTGGGCTATTGCCTGGGCGGCCGGATGGCCTATCTCGTCGCCGCCCGGACCGACGCCGAATGTTCCGTCGGGTACTACGGCGTGAACATCGACCATTACCTGGGCGAAGCCGGAAATATCGGCAAACCGCTGATGCTGCATATCGCCGGCAACGACGAACTGTGCAGCGAAGAGGCCCATGACGCGATCGTCGGCGCTCTCGGCGGCCTCGCGCCCGTAACGCTCCACGAATATGAGGGGGCCGGTCACGCCTTTGCCCTGGCCGGCGGACACAACTACGACCAAAGCGCCGCCGATGCCGCCAACAATCGTTCGCTGGAATTCCTCTCCCGGCATCTGGGCTGAGCCCCGTCGTCGACGATACAAGGCCGGGATCCCCGGGCCCGGCGGGACGGCCACCGGCATTGTAATTATATATTATATAAGATAGAATTTGACATGATTTTCCCGTTGCGCATGTTCGCGGGAGTCGCATTGACCTCATGCTTCGAGGGCGACTTCGAGCACCGTGCGCGGGACCTGTAATGGTATCGGAATAGGGGAGGTACGATGGCAGAGGAAATCAAACCGCGGTTTGAATTCAGGGCCTGGGCGAAAAACTTCGGCAAGGTTGAAGAGCAAATGAGAAAGCTCTCACCTTGCGAGATGATCCGGGAAAGTTCCGAGATTTATGTCGTTTCGGCCGGAAACGACGAGAACAATACGAAAATCAGGGACAAACTCATGGATATCAAGGTCTTTGTGACCAAGAAGGAAGGCCTTGAGCAATGGAATCCCCGGATGAAGGGAGAATTCCCGATGAAGGCTTCAATGCTCGAGGAAGACGTCTTTCCGGCATTTGAAGTGGAGATGCCCGGCCTCGAACGGGACGAATATACCCTTGACCAATATCTCGACGAGGTAATCCGTCCCCATCCGCAGCTTGCCCCGGTTAGCGTTTTCAAGCGGCGTTTCGCCTTTACGATCAATGACTGCATCACGGAGATCGCCGAGATTGAAATCAACGGCGCCGGCCTGCAGACCGTGGCTGTCGAATCCGTAGACGTCCCGGCCATCCTGAAAGCCAAGGACATGCTCGGTCTCAACGATTACGAGAACGTCAACTATCTGAGGGCGATCAAGCGGGTCATCGGGATGGAGCCTCTTCCCGAGTAGCCGGCGCCGGGCGGACCGCCGGCGTGTCGGCGGGCCCGCACACTCGCTAGATTTGGACAACCCAAGGACTATGGAACCATGGCCAAGGAAATTGAACGGAAATTCCTCGTCGCCGACGATGCTTGGAGAGAGTTGGCGGAAGGAACCTCGTACCGGCAGGGCTATCTGTCGACCGTCAAGGAGCGGACCGTCAGGGTTCGGACTATCGACGACAAAGGATACATGACCGTAAAGGGAATCACGGTCGGCGCTACACGTTCGGAATACGAGTATGAAATACCGGCCTCCGAGGCCAATGAGATGCTCGATACCCTTTGCGAGCAACCGATCATCGAGAAGAAGCGATACAAGATTCCGCAGGACCAGTTCGTCTGGGAAATTGACGAGTTCGGCGGCGTGAACGATGGCCTCGTCGTCGCCGAGATCGAACTCGAGGACGAAAATCAGGAATTCGGCAAACCGGACTGGATCGGCGAGGAGGTCACCGGAGACCCGCGGTATTTCAACTCCAACCTGATCGCCAAACCCTTTTCGACCTGGTAGCCGCCCGCCCGACGGGTCCGGCGGGAAATCCGCGGCGCCCGCCGCGTGGTCCCCGCCGGACTGGAATCGAAATCGGCCTTGCCGGTCCTCGATACCCGCCGGCGAAAATACCGGATATCGATTATTCGACGGTGTGAACGGGCGATTGGCCGGCGAATTCGGGGCGGCCGTCTCCAGGCGCGCTCAACGACATCGGCGGGCCGATCGGGACTCGTTCCGGCGCGTTTGTTTCAGGTTTCAGGGCCGCCCAGCTTGGCGGATTTCTTGGCCCTGTAGCTCTTGTAAACCGGCAACAGGAACAGCGCCAAGGCGATGAGCAGCATCGTCGCCGCCAGGGGCTGTGTGATGAAGACCGTCGGACCGTCCATCATGACGGCGCGGCGGAAATTTTCTTCAAGCAAGCTCCCGAGGACGATTCCAAGCACCACCGGCGCCACGGGATAGTCATACCGCTTGAATATCCAGCCGATCACGCCGAACGCAAAACACGCGCCGACGTCGAAGAAGGAGTTTCGCACGGCGAAGCTGCCGATCAGCGCAATCGCCAGGATCATCGGGTAGAGTACACTCGCCGGCACCTGGACGACCTTGGCGAAGAAACGCACGCCGAACAGCCCCAGTATCAGCATCACGGCGTTGGCGATGATCAGGGCGGCAAATATTCCGAAGACGATTTCGGGGTTGCTCTGGAACAAAAGCGGTCCCGGCGTAATGTCGTGAAGCTGCAATGCGCCGATCAGCACGGCGTCGGTGGCGCTGCCGGGGATGCCCAGTGCGAGGAGAGGAATCAGGGCTCCGCCCACCGAACTGCTGTTGGCGGCTTCCGACGCGGCGACACCATCCATCGCGCCCTTGCCGAATGTTTCGGGTTCCCGGCTTGTTCGCTGGGCAATGTTGTAACTGATGAACGAGGCGATAGTTGCGCCGGCACCGGGGAAAATCCCGATCACCGTTCCCAGAATCGAAGACCGAACGACGGTGTATTTCGTTTTCCAGGATTCGGAGAAGGTGGGGAAATTTCCCGATACCTTGTCGACGACCGCCGATCCGAATTCGCCTTTTTCGAATGCCGTGAACACCACGCTGAGCGCGAACAGGCCGATCAATGCCGGTATCAGGCTGAAGCCGTCGTAGAGCGCGTCGACGCCAAACGCATAGCGGGAGACGCCTGAAATCGGGTCAAGGCCCACGGTATTGATGAGCAAACCGAAAAGAACGGCAACCATGGCCTTGGCGACGTTGCCGCCGCCGAGCGATCCGACCGTAGTCAGGCCGAAGATGGCGAGAGCGAAGTAATCGGCCGGATGGAACGTGACCGCCAGTTTAGCCAGCGGAACGGCGAATACGATTAATATGAAAACGCCGAAGATTCCGCCGATGGTCGAAGCGATCAGGGACATTCCGAGCCCCTTTCCAGCCTGTCCCTTCAACGTCAATGGATAGCCATCGATGGCGGTTGCCGCGGCGGCCGGCGTGCCCGGCGTGTTGATGAGGACGGCGGTAATCGAGCCACCGTAGTTGGAGGAAATATAGATCGAAACCAGAAGAATTATGGCCAACGCCGGAGACATCGTGTAGCTGAACGGAACCAGCAGGGCGACACCGGTCGAGGGCGACAAACCGGGCATGGCGCCGACCATAATGCCGACAACGACCCCGACGACAATGATCAATAACGGTTTCCACCCCATCAGCGTGCCGAAGCCGAATATCAGATTGTCGATCAGTTCCATCATTGCCGCCTATGGTCGTGAATGCCTCAACCCTGTCTCCGGTCCGACCGGTTACCTGACTTCGGCAAAGGTTCGGTAGATAAGTGACAACCTTTCCGTCATCCGTTTGTTGTAAACCTTGTTTACGGTGGTTTCCTCGAGAAGCGACCATTGGCTGCTTTCGCGGGCCAGCGCTTCCGCGACCTGCCATTTGTAGACGAAGGACTTGCCGGAGAGCCGCTCAACGGCCGTCATGCGTTCCGGACCCAGCCATTTCCGGTCTTTCGCCGTCAACTTCCCGGGATCTATTTTGATACCGGCAATTTCGGAATACTTCAGGACCAGCTTTTCCTGAAAATCCGGTAGTTCGGTGAGTTCGCGCAACTTGCTTCGGAACGCGACGGCCGACTTGAACTCGCGGTCTTTGATATCCCTCAAATCCTCCGCCGGGAGACCCAGCACGACGGCCTTTTCCAAGACTGTGGACGATAGAGCGTAGCGAACCTCGCTGTAGGCCTGCTGGTTGAAGACGTTTTGCAGAAAGAACAGCCCGACAAAGCAAACGAGAGCCGAGAGAAGCGGCGTCGCGATCCAGCCGGCGCCGATGTTGCCAAGGACGTTCCATCGAATGTTCTTGCCTCCGTGCAGGAGCCCGATGCCGACGACGGCGCCGACCACTGCCTGGGAGCTCGACACGGGCACCAGCGGAATGGTCGGCAACCCGTTTCTCGCCAGCAAGTTTTCAAGTCCCTCGGAAGCGAAGAGGAAAAGGACGATCGAATGAGCAATCACCACCACCCAGGCGGCGACGGGCGACATGGGCAATAGACTGCCGCCGACCGTCAACATGACCTTTTTCGAGTAGGTGAAAACGCCGACCCCGATAGCGATGGCGCCAACGAGGAAAAGCTGTTGAACGCTGGTGACGGTCAGCAAATTGGCGACTTGGAACTCGGTGAACGGCGAAACGGGAACGAAGACGCCCATGACGTTGGCGATGTTATTGGCGCCCAAGCTATAAGCCCCGAAGGCGCCGGCGAATATGAGGGCGGCTCTGGTATAGGCATCGAGACGCAAAAGATGGAAATTGGCCCGCCTAAGCACGAGTCGGGTCAGCCGGTACAGGGGCGCCGCGATGGCGGCGGCGAGCACCGGACAGGCAACCCAGGTGGCGAGAATCTTCAGGAGTGTGTCGGTATCGGTGATGGTTCCGCTGAACAGGTTCCATCCAACGATTGCGCCGACGATCGACTGGCTTGTTGAAACCGGAAGGCCCAGGCGAGTCATCCCGTAGACGGTCAGGGCGGCGGCAAGGGCGGCCATGAAGGACCCGCCCAATGCATTGATCGAGCCAAGTTTGCCCAGCGTTTGGGCGGCCCCGGCGCCGCTGATGACCGCGCCCAGAATGACGAATATCGTGCAGACGGTGGCCGCCGTCGCGAAACTGACCATGCGCGTGCCGACGGCGGTTCCGAACACGTTCGCCGCATCATTGGCGCCCAGCGACCATCCGAGGAAAAGGCCGCTGGTCAGGAACAGGAGGACGACTACATCCATCGCTTGGCGGTTCCTCCGTCAAACGCTCCGTTTGATGGTGTGGATTGCCAGTGAATCGGCGATGTCTTCCGCCTCATTGGCGAGCTCGTCGATGCGTTCGGTGAAATAGCGCAAATGTACCTTTTCCACTTTCGGCAGATCCGACGAAAAGATTTGTATCTTCAGCTTGGTGCTGATTTTGTCGGCTTCGGTTTCATAGAACAAAACCTTGGAGTTATGGTCGCGCACCGCTTCGATATTGCGGAAAAAGGCACGTGCGGACATGACGACCGAGTCGACGGAGGAGATCACGGTTTCGGTCAGGCGAAAGAAGCCCTTGTGGTACTCGGTGGGGATGTCCGGCCTCTCGATGGCGAAGCGATAACAGTTCGCCTGCATGATGTTGATGAGGTTGTCCAGGTCTTCGAGGAGTTTCAGCACGTCGCCCCGGAGGTCGGGGATCAATGTCTGTTCGTAAAGCTGGGCCTCGATGTTGCGGCGCAGTTTGTCGCCGTTGGATTCCACGGTGTTGACCTGGTTTGTGGAGGCCTCGAAGTCTTCGCTGTAACCGTCTTCGAGGTATATCTTGACGGCATGCTGAAATATCAGTGAGGCCTCGTTTATACAATCCAGGAACTCGTCGATCTGATTTTCGAGAAACCGCGTCTTCATGAATAGGCCAGGGCTTTTCGCCAACTTCGTTCTCCTCATTCAAAATCCCGGCACACCTGAACCGGAAGAACCGCGCAGGGATCTCGATATTCAGACCGGCCTATAGATCGATTTCCTAGTCGTCTCGACGACGGACTCAACACCACGGCCTCGGTTCGAAACTATCCCGATTCGTTGCCGTGGGCGGCACGATATCGATATTCAAGTCGAATGACTTAATGGCAACACGTTTGCCAAAAATGTAAAGCCCCCGCGTCGTACGCGTCAATAATATAATATATAATTTACAATTGACGCCGTCGGCGTCGATGCCTTATCCCTATCCCGGCCCGGGTGACCGGTTCGCCGGCGGGGACGAGGTTCGCCGCGATGAAATGCCCGAACGTTGAGAGTGGGAAATTGACGAAATGGAACGGCCGGAAAATCCAAATGGTATCGAACGCCTCAAGTCGTTCATGATACGGCTGCGCGATCCCGATGGCGGATGCCCGTCCGATGGTCGGACGTCCGGACAGGGACGCCGGGAAACGTTTGTTTGAATGAATTTCGACAGCTAGAACATGGAAAAACTCAGCAGAAACCACTCATACCTGTCGTCGAACGCTCGGCCAGGTCCGGATCGCGAGTCCATGGCAAACCCGCCGCTTCTGCCGTCTTCCCAGCCGCTCTTTTCGCAGATCAAGCATATGATCGTCGAACGCATCAAGGCCGGCGAATTCAATATCGCGGAACCGTTGCCGAGTGAAACCGAGTTTGCTCGATACTACAATGTCAGCCAGGGTACCGTTCGCAAGGCGATTGCCGAAATCGCCGCCGAGAAACTCGTCGTCCGGTTCAGGGGAAAAGGCACGTTCGTCGCCTCACATACCGAGGAGCGCGAGCACTCGCATTTTTTTCACATTGTCGGCAACGATAGCGTCAAGAAACTTCCCGGTACCAAGCTCCTGACTTGCACCCGCCGCAACGCAACCAAGGAAATGGAAAAACGGCTGAACTTGAAGAAAGGCGAAGACGTGACCGTTGTCGAAAGGCTGCGTATCGTCGATGACCTGCCGATCATTTTTGAGACCATAGTCGTATCCCAGAAGACTTTCCCGGACCTGCGCTCGGTACTGAACGAAACCGTACCCAACGAGCTCTATCCGCTCTACGAGGCCGAGTATCAAACCCGAGTCGTTCGTGCCGAAGAATGCATCAGCGCGGTTGTCGCGGGCGCACGGAATGCCAAATATTTGAATGTCGATATCGGAACACCGTTGTTGCAGATCGATCGCGTGGCGTTCTCAATCGAGGAAATTCCGGTGGAATGGCGGCGCAGCCACTGCAATACCGCGAACCATCACTATCAGAACACCCTCAACTGACCCCACGGATGAGACTCCGGGAGATCGGAGGACGTGCCGCAAGGGTGCCGCGACCGGTCCCGGGCGTCGCGGCGCGTTATTCCAGGAAGGGCTTGAGGATCGGGCCGATCGGCAGCGGGATGAAAAGAATTTTCACGAAGACGACATAAGAGAAGGCCGGCCAGCAGAAAGAAACGACCAAGATGACCAAGTGGTTGCGGTAGGCCAAGACGTACATGGAGCCGATCAGAAAAACAAACGTACTGACGAAATATCCGATCATATCGATCGATACCAGGTACACGATCAACCAACCGACAAACAGAAGGACGAAACCCACCCGGCCGGGGATCGGGTCCGGTTCGCCCCGCCCCAAGGATGCCTGCACGATGAGGACGACGCAAAAGGCGACCGTAAACGCGATCCACAAGTACGGAACGGCGGCCGGTCCCACGTTCTCCCCTTTGGGAAAATCCAGTGACTCGTAAAAACCAACGACCGCCAACGCCAGGATAATGGCCGGCAGCAGCAGATTGCCGACATGGCTGCGCCGTTCGCTGGATGGGCTGTTTGTCGTCATGTTGGTTCCGGATCCGGTGTGCCGCCGCGAACACAGGACCGGCCGCAGGAATATCCCACTCCCGCGGCCAATCCTGCGGCCGGCAACTTTGCGCTTGAACGTTTATCGACCATGACAAATCAGTAATCAAGGAAGACCCCCCCCTTCGACGGGCTCGGAATGAAGGGTGGGCTGGTGACCGTTGTGATCGAAAACCGCGCTAGGGATGGAAACCGGGAGCTATTTCAAAATTCCCGCTTCCTTCGCCCAACTCTCCACTTCGGCCATGTCTTTCTTGATGATACCCAAGAACTCCTTGTGTTTGACGAGCACGGGATCGATGCTGGATTTCTTGACGTGGGCCACCCATTCGGGGTCCTTGCTGATCCGTTCGAACAGGGAATTCCAGAATTTGCGAGCATCGGCGGGAATGCCGGCCTTGATGGCGAATCCGCGCCACATGATTTCGCGGTCCAGACCCTTAATTCCCAATTCCTTGAACGTCGGCGCATCGGGAAACGCGGGAAGCCTTTCCGGACGCGACAGCGCCGCGACCTTGAGTTTGGGTTGCCCCACCGTGTCCCTGGGATTGCCGACATAGGCTACGCCGCGGCCGCCCAGCAACTCGACCACCGCCCTCTTGCCGCCTTTGAACGGGATATATTGAGCCGAGATTCCGGCAGCCTTCCAGGTTTTCATGGCCATGACATGATCGAGCCCCCCGGCCGCCGGCCCGACCCAGATCTGCTTCTGTCCCTTGGCCGCCTTAGCCTTTGCGTCGGCGACGATCTGTTGCCAGGTATTTACCGGCAGGTCGCGGTTCGTGATGATGGCCTCCGGGTCCGACTGGTTCATCGCCAGCCATTGGAAGTCCTCTACGTTTACATCGCTTTTCGCGGTGACGATCTTGTAGATTTGCGATTTCGTCGTCGCCATCAGAAGGTAGCCGTCGGCAGGCTGGGAAAGAACATGCTTCATGGCGACCAGTCCGCCAGCTCCGGTCCTGTTCTTGACCACGAACTTCGCACCGGTCAGTCGTTCCGCGATGATGGCGATTTTTCGTGAATCCACATCGGCGGCGCCGCCGGGCTTCATATAGGCGACGATGGTAATGGGTTTCACGGGAAACTCCGCCTGAGCGGATTTCACGGCACCGGAAACAGCAATGCCCAAGATAGCCAATGCAATAGGTATAGATCGGAAAACCGTTGTCATTGTCGTGTCCTCCTCTTCGATGAATGGTTCCGCGTATTCGATGCGGAGGCCATAATCTTATTCCGGTCGGCCCGCATTCTCAATTTTTGCTTAGCCGGGTTCTCTTCTTTTTCCATAGCCAGATTCTCTTCCGAGAGCCCGATTTGAGCCGGGGAGAATACTAACATATAAAAAATAAATTATATACTTAGTTATGCGCGGTTGGTCTGCGTTGCGGCTCGACGCAATCCGTGAAAATACCGAAAAACGACTAGCCCGTATTTCCCGCCAGGGTCACGGCCTGCGTCGCGTCCAGGCGGTCGAGCCGCGGCCCGAAGGGCGGCGCTCCCGGCGGCTTCGCGCCAGTGACGCTTCACGAATATGAGGGGCCGGTCACGCCTTTGCCCCGGTCGGCGGACACAATTACGGCCAAAGCGCCGCGGATACGGCCGATACCCGTTCGCCGGAATTCCTCTCCCGGCATCCGGGCCGGGTCCCCGTCCTGCCGTCCCCGGGTCCTCGAGACCGGGGCCCGTGTCCGCTACCGGCCAAATGCCGATCATCATCCGGGGTGACGTCGGGCGCCACCCCGGGCAAATGCCGGCTATTGCTCCAGCGCGTTTTCCGCCTTCAGCGCGGCGATGAACTCGCTGTGTATCTGATCGGCGTTGTGACCGCGCTTGTTGACCTCGGCCTTCCACGCCGCCAGCAACGGCGCGCTCGCCTTGCGCCAAGCGGCCTTTTCGGCATCGGTCAGCGTGAAGATCTTCTTGCCGAGCTTCTCGAGTTTGGCCCAGCCGGCACGCTCGAACATGGTCGCGGGACGCGCCATCTTGACCGCTTCGGCCGTACTGCAGCGGTTGTCGACGATACGCCGGTGCTTCGCGGACATGCCGGCATACTTTTTCTTGTTGATCGGGATGACCCAGTTGGCGTTGCTGAGCGGGGCCCGCATGATGTGCTGAATCTTCTTGGCGCCGCCAAAGACGATCAATCCGTGGGGCGAGCCCAACGTGGCGTCGATGACGCCGCGTTCCAAGGGTTCGCGAACCTTCGGGTAGGGCATCAAAACCGTCGTGCCCCCGTTGGCCTTGATCATGCGCGCCTGCATCTGGCCCGAGGGCCGCACCCGTTGGCCCTTGAAGTCGGCGGGAACGCGGATCGGCTTGTTGATCGAGAAGAGGGTGTTCGATTCCAGCGTATGGGTGAAGCAGTAGTGGATGTCCGGCATCTCCTTGGCGGCGTATTTCCGGTACCACTTGGTCAGCGCCACCGAGCCCCCCATCGGGTCGGAGATGGTCAGGGGCAGCTCGGCCAAGGACGTGATCGGCCAGCGCCCCGGATTGAATCCCGGATTTACCCAGGTCGCGTCGGCGATGCCGTTCTTGGCCATGTCGTAGTGATCGGATGCGGGGCCGAGCTGTCCCGCCGGGAAAACGGAGATCTTGATCTCGCCGCCCGAATCCGCGCCGATGGACTTGCCCCAGTCGGCGAGCGATTTGGCGAACGGATGCTGCGGCGGCACCCAATGGGATACCTTGAACGTTTCCGCGTGGCTCGGTGCCGCCGCGGCAAAGGCGAGTGCGACAACGCCCGATGCCACAGCGATTGAAGTCATCAGTCGATGCAACATGCGATGAGTCCTCCCTGACTCGATGTTATGGAGCCGACCGCTCAAAAGGGGACCGGCGTTTCAGTTTGCGCCCTTGGTTCGGCGCCTTCGATTATCGGCCGCGTATTACGGGTGCGGCCTGTGGATTTGATAATAACCTATTTTCATATGATAATGGAAATAATATGCATGGGGAGAAGATTGGCGGTGCGGCTTTTTTGCCGATTTGACGCCCACGGTGCGCGTGACACAGACTATCACGGCTGATCGGGATTGACGCGAGGACACGGGGAGGCGAATTGTGCGGAGATTCCTGAACTTGTTCTCGTCCGCGGGCGCAGTCCTGTTGATCGTCTCAGGCGCGATCATTTTCATCTCGGTCATTCTGCGTAAGGCATTTGCCACGCAAATCCCGGATACCAACGATTTCAGCCGCCTGATCATGGGCATCGCCATCACCATCGGCATCGCCGTCGCCTG
>CAZUGT010000336.1:0-6753 GCA_964620095.1 uncultured Rhodospirillaceae bacterium
CAAGGGCAACCCCCTCACCGAAGCCGACGAGGAAGCCGAGCTCGCGCGCATGATGGAAGTGGCCCGCGACGTGTGGAGCGACGCGTAACCCTTTCACTTGCCGGAGTGCTGCAACTACCCTCTCACCACCCGGCCGGCCTCGACGCGGACCCCGTAGTCGCGCACCGCGCCCTCGGCCGTGATGTAGCCGCGGTCGAGGTCGCGCTGAATCAGTTCCACCGCGCGCTCCTCCGGCGGCCCCCAGCCGCCACCGCCCCCGGTTTCCAGGATCACGCGGTCGCCGGGCCGGAGCTGGCAGTTCCGCGCCTTGCCCAGGGTCTCGGTTTCGCCCGATGTCCTGATGATGGTGATGCAGCCCGGCTTCGCGGCCTTGCCGCCGCGCACGCCCCAGGGCGGGCACTCCCTGCGGTCGAGGTTGGTGTTGAGGGTGCAGGGATGGATAATCTCGTACTCCTTGCGGAAGCCCGGGCCGCCGCGGAACTTTCCGGCCCCGCCGGAATCCTCTCGCAGCGAGAGCGAAACCACGCGGAACGGTAACAGCGATTCCTGCAGCTCCATGGGGATCAGCCGCGTGTCGCCGTGGGCCATGGTGCGGAACGGCCCCGCTCCGTCGTGGCCGTCGCCCGCGCCCCAGCCGCCGTGGCCGCTGTCGTGGCCGTGAAAGCGGCTTCCGTCGGCCCAGTGTCCGTGCATCATGAATCCCGAATGGGTGCCGAAATGGGCGCCGGTGGCGAGGTGCGGGAGCGCGTCCTCGAGACACCGGATCACGCAGTCGATGACGGTCGGAAAGGGCGTGGAGTAGTTGGACATGGGGGCGCCGGGCCGGGCGCTCAGGATCTTGCCTTCCGGCAGGACCAGCTTGAGGGGACGGAAGACGCCTTCGTTGGCGGGCTCCCGCGGGGCGATCAGGTACTTGAAGGCGACCCGCGCGGCGGTGACGCCGCCGCCGAAGTAGCCCGAGTTCACCGGCCCCGGTACCTGGTCGGCCAGCCCGGAGAAGTCGATGGTCATCTCGTCCGCTTCGACGATGACCTTGACGCGGATGGGCACGGGCTCGGTGCCCAGGGAGTCGTCGTCAAGGAACGCTTCGCTTTCATACACTCCGTCCGGGATCTCGCGGATGCGAGCCCGTGACGACGCCTCGCCTTGGGCCATGATGGTCTCGACCGCGGCGAAATAAGTGTCGGCGCCGTACTTGTCGGCAAGCGCGAGCGTAAGGTCCCGGCCCAGGAAACAGCCGGCGAGCTGGGCCGAGATGTCGCCCATCACGTCCACCGGCATGCGCGTGTTGTTCTCGATGATGCGGTAGATTTCCTCGACGGGCTCGCCCTTGGACCAGAGTTTGATGGTGCGGAGCTGCAGGCCCTCCATGAAGATGTCCGTGGAGCCGTGCATCACCCCGCCGATGTCGATCCAGTGGACGTTGAGGGCGAAGAATCCCAGCAACGTCGCGCGCTCCGGCCCGCCGTAGATGGGCGTGTACATGACCGTGTTGTTGAGGTGCTGTCCCTGCACCGCCGGGTGGTTGCAGACCACCACGTCGCCGTCGAAGAGCCGGTCCCGGCCGTAGATCTGGAGGCCGTCGCGGACGGCGGTGCCGACGGCGTCGGCGACGAACGGCGGCATGCCGCCGGTGGACTGGGCGATGAGTTGCCCGTTCACGTCCACCAGCCCGACGGCGAAGTCCTTGTACTCGTAGACATACGAGCTGAACGCCGTGCGCGTGATGTTGGCGTCGATCTGGTTGGTGATGGAAACGACGCCGCAACGGATCACCTCGAGGGTGATGGGGTCGACTCGCTCGCCAGCGTCCGGGATTGTCGTAGCCCTGTTCATTGGCGTCCTCATTCCTGCCCGCACGCGATACGGATCTCACCCATCCCGCCGACCTCAAAGCGGTCGCCCGGCCAGACCAGTGTCGTCGACCCGTATTCCTCGATGACCGCCGGGCCTTCGGCGGCAACTCCCGGCCCAAGCCCGTCGCGGTCGTATATCGTCGTTTCGACCATTCCGTCGGCGCCTCCGAAGTAGACGGGGCGGGTGTGGCGGTCCGTTACCCGGTCAGGCAGTGTCTCGCGTCGCAGGTTCGCGATGTCCGGCCGCCGCAGCCTGGCAAAGGCCGAGAGGTGCAAGGCCTGGAGCTCGGTGGGCGCTTTCGAGTCGGCGTGGCCGTAGCGGCGCTCATAGTCGCGCTCGAAGGCTCTCCTCATTTCGTTCACGCTGTGCAGTCCCGTGACCGGCACATGGATGTTGTGCCGTTGCCCAAGGTACCGCATCTCCGCCTTGCGTTCGAAAAACACGTCGGTTGTGTTGAAATCGCGATGCAGGGCTTTCGCGGCAGCGGCTTCCATGCCGCGAAAGCCGGCATCCATGCCGGCCACGAGCGCGTCATCGAGGACGCCGGTGAAGGTCTCCGACGCATCGACCCGCGCGTCCGCCAGCAGCATGCCGATGGCGGAGAAATTGCCGGGTTCCGGCGGGATGACGATGGCCGGGATGGACAGCTCGCGGGCCAGCGCGGAGGCATGCAGCGGCCCGCCGCCGCCGTAGGCGAAAAGCACGAAGTCGCGCGGATCGAGTCCGCGCTCCACCGAGACCTGGCGGATCGCGCCGGCCATCAGCACGGTGGCGATGGAGACGATGCCGTCCGCCGTCCGGATCAACCCCTCCGCGCCCCGGTAGCCGAGTGGCTCGGCAGTCTTTGCGGTGATGGCACGGCGCGCGGATTCGACACCCAGGCTCAGCTCGCCGCCAAGGAACCGGTGTGGGTTGAGCCGGCCGAGCACGAGATTCGCGTCGGTGACGGTGGGCTGGGTGCCGCCGCGTTCGTAACACACCGGGCCGGGTGTCGAGCCCGCGCTTTGGGGTCCGACGTGCAGCCGGTTCTGATCGTCCAGCCAGGCGATGGAGCCGCCACCGGAACCGACCTCGACGATGTCGATCACCGGCCACTTGATGGGAAAGCCCTGCACGTAACCGTTGACGTAGTAGACCGACTCGACGGTGAAGCGTCCGTTTTCCACCAGGGCGCATTTCGCCGTGGTGCCGCCCATGTCGAAGGCGACGACGTTGCGGATGCCGAGGGCCTCCGCATAGGCGCCGGCGCCGATGCACCCGCCGATGGGTCCGGATTCCACCAGTCCGACGGGTTGGCGGCAGGTGCGGTCAACCGACAGCAGCCCGCCGTTGGACCCCATCATGAACAGTGAGCCTTCATAGCCACTGGAGCGGAGCTCGTCTTCCAGGCGGCGGACGTAGGTGTTCACCCGCGGCCCCACATACGCGTTGGCGGCGACGGTCGAGGTTCGTTCGTATTCGTACCATTCGCGCGTCAACTCGGTGCTGCAGGTGACGTAGACCTCGGGAAGCCGCCGCTTCAGGATCGCTACGGCCTGTTGTTCGTGTGCCGGATCCAGATAGGAACTCATGAAGAAGACCGCCACCGCTTCGACGCTCAGCCGGTTCAGGTCCTGCGCGAGAGCCTCGACCGCATCGGTGTCGAGCGCCGCCAGCACCTCGCCGTTGGCGTCGATCCGTTCGGGCACCTCGAAGCGCAACTCCCGCGGTATCAACGGCTCGTCCCGCCGGTAGTGCAGGTCGAACGGGTCGGGCCGGTTGGCCCGGGCGATCTCGAGGATGTCGCGAAACCCCGCCGAGGTGACCAGGGCGCACTTGGCGCCCCGGCGCTCGATCAACGAGTTGATGACCAGCGTGGTGCCGTGATTGACGAAGTTGGCCTCGGACGGCGCCAGGTCGGCCTTGTCGAAACAGTCCAGGATCCCCTCCACGAAATCGCGGTAGGTCGTCGGACTCTTCGTGTACCTGGCCTGCCCGGTTTCGTGATCGAAGCCGACAAGGTCGGTGAAGGTGCCTCCAATATCCACCGCGACGACGTAGGGCATCAGGTTCTCCAGTGCATGCGAACGGACCACGGCCCGGGTCGGCTTGGCCGCGATGGAGGTGAGGTTGACTGCATTACTGTATCTATACTTTTCCATGACCAATAAGAAGGAACGTAGAGAATAAGTCCCACTTCTCGTCGCCGTGGGAGTATTGCGCAAAGTGCTGAAATAATGGTAGGCACGCGTTCACGACAAGCTTCAGACTCGGAGTGGTCTCGCAAGGTAACCCTATGGGAGGTATTCGATGAAGTCGATGAAGAGAACCGTATTCGCGGCTGTCGCGGCCGTGACCCTGGCTAGCGCACCTTCGGCCCTTGCCGAACCTCAGGTAGAGGTACTGCACTGGTGGACTTCGGGCGGCGAGGCCAAGTCTGTTGCCGTGCTCCAGAAGGAATTTGCCGCCAACGGCGGTACCTGGACGGACATGCCCGTAGCCGGTGGCGGCGGCGACGCTGCAATGACGACCCTGCGCGCCCGCGTCCTGTCCGGAAACGCACCGGCCGCGGTGCAACTGAAAGGCCCGGCCATCCAGGAGTGGCATGAAGAAGGAGCGCTGGCCGACATCTCGGCCGTGGCCGAGGCTGACGGTTGGGCCGATCTGCTGCCGGCATCGATTGCCGGTCACATGAAATGTGAAGGCGTTTGGTGTGCCGCACCGGTCAATGTCCATCGAGTGGACTGGATCTGGGCCAATGCCGAGGTGCTGAAGGCCAACGGCATCGCAATGCCCGGCACGTGGGACGAGTTCAACGCGGCAGCCAAGAAACTGCAGGCGGCAGGCATCATCCCTCTGGCCCACGGCGGGCAGGCCTGGCAGGACGCCACCGTGTTTGAAGCGGTTGCACTGGGTGTCTTGGGCGCTGACGGCTTCCGCAAAGCCTTCGTCGAATTGGACAAGGATGCCCTGACTTCGGACGCGATGGTTGCCGTCTTCGATCAGATGCGCACTCTGCGCGGTTTGGTCGACCGGAATTTCTCGGGTCGCGACTGGAACCTGGCTACGGCCATGGTGATAAACGGCGAAGCCGCCTTCCAGATCATGGGAGACTGGGCCAAGGGCGAGTTCCTGGCTGCCGGCAAGGTGCCGGGAAAGGACTTTCTCTGCGCTTCGACGCCCGGCGACGGGTTTCTTTACAACGTCGACAGCTTTGCAATGTTCAACGTGCGTGGCGAGGACAAGAGGGCCGGCCAGTTGCTGCTGGCCAAGCTGATCGTCGGCAAGAACTTCCAGAAGACATTCAACCTGAACAAGGGTTCTATCCCGGCACGCACGGACGTGGCACTGGACGAGTTCGACAGTTGCGCGCACCTGTCGGCTCGGGATATGGCGGCGAGCTCGAAAGGCGGCTCGCTCTTGCCCAGTTACGCCCATGGCATGGCGCTGCGCGGCGCGCAGGCCGGTGCGATCACCGACGTGGTGACGGCACACTTCAACTCGGACATGTCGTCGGCTGACGCGGTAAAGATGTTGGCCGAGGCCGTTGCCAACTCGATGTAGTGCGCTCGGGTCCCGTGCCTGCAACCCAGTGGCCTGTAACATGCTACAGGCCACTGGTGGGCACGGGACCGCTCTTTCCGTAAGGGTCGATGTCGATGACCGAGTGGCTGGAACGCAACGTACCGAGGATAGTTCTCGCCCCGTCGTTTCTTGCCGTCCTGGTCTTCGTGTACGGGTTCATTGCCTGGACGGCGTGGGTCTCGCTGACACGTTCGCGCCTTTTGCCGAAGTACGAGATCGAAGGGTTCATCCAATACGGCCGGTTGTTCGCGGCGCCCCGCTGGGATACGGCCATGGACAATCTGTTCGTTTTCGGCGTCCTGTTCATCGTGGTCTCGATGCTGCTGGGGCTCTTGCTGGCCATTCTTCTCGACCAGAAGATCAGGGCCGAGGGGGCGCTGCGCACGATCTACCTGTACCCCATGGCTCTCTCGATGATCGTGACCGGGACGGCGTGGAAATGGATCATGAACCCGGGCCTCGGAATCGAGGCGCTGGTCCGAGGCTGGGGGTTTGAGGCCTTTTCCTTCGATTGGATCATCGACCCCGACATGGCGATTTACGCGATCGTCATCGCCGCGGTCTGGCAGGCGAGCGGCTTTGTCATGGCCCTGTTCCTTGCGGGGTTGCGCAGCGTTGATGAAGAGATCATCAAGGCGGCAAGGATTGACGGCATTCCCACCTGGCGCATCTACTCCGCGATTATCATTCCTTCGATGGCGCCGATATTCCTGTCCGCCTTCATCGTGCTGGCCCACCTGGCGATCAAGAGCTTCGATCTGGTCATCGCCTTGACTGGCGGCGGACCCGGCTATGCCACCGACCTTCCGGCCACCTACATGTATGCGATGGCGTTCTCGCGTGGCGATCTTGGCCAGGCGGCCAGCTCGGCGATGGTCATGATGACGGTGGTCTTTGCGATTGTCGTGCCCTACCTCTATTCGGAACTGAGAGCGAAACGTGACTGACGTGACGCGAAGCCTGCCCGCGTTCCGTGCCCGCCAGTTGGCCTTGCGCTGGTTGTTGTTTGCCATCCTTGGGTTGTTCGCGCTGTTCTACCTGATGCCGCTCTTCGTGATGGTCACCACGTCGCTGAAGAGCCTCGAGGAGATCCGGGCGGGAAGCCTGGTTGCGTTTCCGGGCCGGGTGACCCTCGAAGCTTGGGGTACGGCCTGGTCCAGCGCCTGCTCCGGTATTCAGTGTGAGGGGCTCCGGCCGTACTTCTGGAACTCCGTGGCGCTAACGGTGCCGGCCGTGGCGATCTCGACCCTTCTCGGGGCGGTGAACGGTTACGTGATAGCGCAATGGAAGTTCCGCGGTGCGAACCTGATCTTCTCGCTGATGCTGTTCGGT
>CAZUGT010000337.1:0-1663 GCA_964620095.1 uncultured Rhodospirillaceae bacterium
CTCGACCACCGCGCCGGCCTCCCGGCGATCACCGCGCCCGTGCCCGACGGCGTGGCCTATGACCGGGAGGCGATGACCGGGGCGCTGGCCGCACAGGCGCCGCTGTCTGTGCCGGGCAAGGCGCGCGCCTACCACTCCGTCACGCTGGGATACCTGGTCGGCGAGCTGATAAGGCGCACCGACGGGCGGAGCCTCGGGCGCTTCCTCGCCGACGAGGTCTGCGGGCCGCACGGCATCGACTACTGGATCGGCCTGCCGGCGGAACTGCACGGCAGGTGCGCGGAGTTTTTCGGCGAGACGGCGGGCACGCTGTTCGACCGCTCGGAGCCGGACTCCCTGAAGTGCCGGGCGATGGCGCAGGTGCCGGCGGAGGATTTCAACACGGAGCGGTTCCGCAGCGCGGAAATCCCCTCGATCAACGGAATCGGCACGGCGCGCGGCGTCGCCCGGCTGTTCGACGGCCTCGCCGCCGGCGGCGTCCTCGACGGCAAACGCCTGCTGAGCGCGGAGGTGCTGGCGGAGGCCACGGCGGAGCAATGGCACGGCAGGGAGGACCTGCTGGGGCACACCCGCCGCATGGGCCTCGGCTTCGTGCTCGGCCTGCCGGGGCATCTGGCCATGGGGCCGAGCCCGCGCGCCTTCGGCCACACCGGCGCCGGCGGCGCCATCGGCTTCGCCGACCCGGACGCCGGCCTCGGCTTCGCCTACGCGCCCAACCATATGTATTCCGGCCCCGGCATCAGCCCGCGCCTGAGCGCGCTGGTGGACGCCTTGTACGAAGCGCTTGCGTGATACCAACGGCTGCGGGTAAGGACCGATAAACCTCCTCCGTCGTCCCGGACGGCGCGAAGCAGCCTGCCCCGGACCCCGATCCGGGGTCGATCCGGGACCTCCAGGCAGCGTTGCTCCTGTTGCGCGAGGTCCCGGCTCGGGGGCTGGGGCGACGGTATAGAGCCGTCGCTATCGGTTCCGATCAACGACCGCTGGTATGAATCGTCGGATAAAGGGCGGTTTTGCGGGCAGGGCCGCTACCGGAGCCACGGTTTCACATGCCGCCCGATGCCCGCCATTTGCTTATCAACGATATCGGGCCGGAAGCTGTTGCCTCCCGTATATTTCCGGATCCCGGCCTCGGCCGTTCCCCGCTTGCACCGGTTACGGGACCAGCTTCAGCAGGGCGACTGCGACACCCACGATGGCGAAGACGGCGCCCACCATGCGCCAGTCGCGATTGTTGATCTCGCGGACCAGCCGCGTTTCAAGCTCTGCCAGACCGGCCGTCAAATCGGCCTTCGTTGCGAACTTCTCGCTGTCTTGCGCCACGACGGTCGGCCCTCCTTCGGCAAAGCCCTCTTCCGTCCGGCCCTTCGGCCGCTCTTCTACCGGGACCGGCTTCTGAATATGCGCGCTCGCGGCCGGTGTTGCAATGGGAGGCGCATAATTCGAAAGGCGGGATGGCTCCGCGGGTAGGATTCGAACCTACGACCAATCGGTTAACAGCCGACCGCTCTACCACTGAGCTACCGCGGAACAGACCCGAATGCGCGCCCTTATAGCGGCGTCGGAACCGCTTGGCGAGGGGCTGGAGGCGCGGACCGGATTCGAACCGGTGTAAGCGGATTTGCAGTCCGATGGATAGCCACTCTCCCACCGCGCCGCCGGG